>CAZTLZ010000193.1:0-6310 GCA_964614665.1 uncultured Maribacter sp. | reverse complement strand
TAATGTAGCTTCTTTTATTAAGGAATTTGTTGTTGAGATTCCTGAAGACATGGGATACAAGGCAGGAGGATATATTCAAATTGAAATTCCACCTTGTGAGGTGAAGTATTCAGAGATTGATATCACTGCCCATCCTGAAGAACATGAGACCCCCGATAAGTTTCAAGCGGAATGGGATAAATTCAACCTATGGCCACTGGTAATGAAAAACCCTGAAACAGTGGAAAGAGCCTATTCAATGGCCTCTTTTCCTGCAGAAGGAAGAGAGATCATGCTGAATGTTCGTATTGCGACCCCACCATGGGATAGAGCTAAAAACGGGTGGATGGATGTAAATCCGGGTGTAGCATCATCCTATATCTTTAACTTGAAACCAGGTGATGATGTTGTGATTTCAGGGCCTTACGGTGAATTCTTCATCAATGAGTCCGATTCCGAGATGTTATATGTAGGTGGTGGTGCCGGTATGGCGCCCATGCGGTCTCATTTGTATCATTTATTCAAAACATTGAAAACAGATAGAAAAGTGACGTATTGGTATGGTGGGCGTTCAAAACGTGAATTGTTCTACCTCGATCATTTTCAACAACTGGAAAAGGACTTCCCTAATTTCAAGTTCTACTTGGCACTATCGGAACCGATGGAAGAAGATAATTGGAAAGTAAAAGAGAATATAGATGCCCCTGGTGATGGTTTTGTAGGTTTTATACATAATTGTGTAATTGAGAACTATTTGAACCACCATGAGTCACCTGAGGATATCGAATTGTATTTCTGTGGACCACCATTGATGAACAAAGCTGTTCAGAAAATGGGGGAAGATTTCGGAATTCCCGATGAACATATCCGATTCGATGATTTCGGAGGCTAGTACTGTGACCATTTGACTATTTTTTATTTCGAATGGATAAAAAAATATAAAATAAAACCGATAGCTCTTGCTATCGGTTTTATAGTTTACTGAAGAATGCAACCACATCCACTTACAGAACAAGAACTTCACAATTTGGCGATGAATATTGTTGGCAAAAAATTGGAAGCCGATGGTTTCGAATTTATGTCGGTGAATAGCGAATTGAAAAAAAACCCGCAGTTCGTTTGCTTAAAAGAGAAGAAAATGCATTTTATTGTGGTAAAAAGTATTGCTTATCCCGGTGACCCCAAAGACATCGAGTTTTATCGCTCCGATTTAAATAAGATGAAAGCCCATGCATTAAAGTTTGAAGCAGAAACGTTTTATGCTGCGGTTGGCTTGGTGAATGCTTCTGACTATAATTTGCCTGTATATCTGAATGAAGAATATATTGTCGACTATGACGGACTCATTAAAATCTAATATGTTATTTCGATTGAAGCAATGGAACCTGTTGATTCTTTTAATTGGGTTTCTTATGTTTTCCTGTGCAACCGAAGAACCCGAAATCATCCAAAATCAGAATTCCGGAGGAGCTCTGGGTACCTCCTATAATTTAATTTATCAATCTGAAAAGGAATTGGATTTTCAAAACGAGATTGATTCTGTTTTTACATTGATCAATCAATCTTTATCTACGTACATTCCTGATTCAGATATTTCTAGGGTGAATAATGGAGATTCAACTATTGTCGTAGATGAAATGTTTAAGGAAGTTTTTGAATTATCAAAGGAGATTTATGAAAGAACCGATGGTTATTTTGACCCTACAGTTGGTGTTCTGGTAAATGCCTGGGGTTTTGGTCCAGGAGAACAATTGAAAATGGATAGCGAACGTGTCGACAGCCTTATGAATTATGTCGGTTTCGATAAGGTGATGATAACCGATACAAATACCATTCGAAAGGTAAACTCAAACATTCGTTTTGATTTCAATGCCATTGCCAAAGGATATGCCATTGACCGATTGGCGGTTCTGATGGATAAAAAAGGTATTTCGAATTACTTATTGGAAGTTGGTGGCGAGTTGGTTGCCAAAGGGGAAAATAAAATTAAAAACAAACCATGGATTGTTGGCGTACAAGACCCAACAGCTGAGCGCTTAAAGGCCACTTTAATTCTTCAAAATCAAGCTATGGCATCTTCAGGAAATTACCGTCATTTTAGAATTGATAGCGTGACGGGGACCAAATATGTACATACGATAGACCCCAAAACAGGATATACAAAGAACTCGCAAATCTTAGGTGCTAATGTTTTGGCAACCACTTGTGCAGAAGCCGATGCTTATGCCACTGCTTTTATGGCGATGGATTTGGACAAGGTGATGAACCTATTGGATTCTCAAAAACAATTAGAGGCCTATATCATCTATTCGGATGCAGTGGGAGAAACCCAGGAAATTATGACAAAAGGTTTTAAGGCGGTGGTGCTTGAATAAATCACTATTTCTTATTGAAGCATAATCTTGATTAGCCCCACCTTACCTGAAGCCTGTTGTATCCTCACAATATACATGCCTTTTGCTGCGCCCCTCATGTCTATTTCAATTTCCTTCGGATTTCCATTAATTGGCATATACTCGTCCGTGACCCCATTCAAACTCGTAACGGTAATACCATGAATTTGATGTTGTTTGGTATTCTCCAAAGTAATAAGGCCATCCGAGAGGGTAGGGAATATTAGAAGATTGTCACTGCTTTTGTCACTTTCACCTTCTTCATTGATTACCAATTCGATATCCTCACATTCTACTTCTCCTATTACTTGAATCGCATTAGTTCCAACCTCTAGAGGAATTTCCAGATTTTGTTTCTCAACAGAATCAAACTCATAAATTGTAGATAAATCATTCACCAAAACCTCATACTTTTTGTTTCCCTCAACCGTAAGTGTATAAACCTGTCCTGGGTTTTGCATGACGATTGTAGTACTAACACTATTCTGTGTTGCTGTTGAAGAAACTTGGTAACATTGCATAAAACTAGGAATATCAGACCGGGTGGCACAAACACTATATTCACCCTCTGTCAAATTTTCAAGGAATAGTGGATTTGAGATGCCTACGATACCCTCAAAAATAGTTTCATTTTCATTTTTGACGACCGAAACCTGTATGTCAACATCGCGTTGTACAGCCACATCAACGGTACAATTTTGAGGTTCTGAACATAGAAAAGAACCTAGGCCAATTGAAACATTTTGAACTGCGATGTCAGCATATTGAGTTAGCGAGCAACCTTGATTATTCACATTCTGGCCTTTGGGCGTATTAGGACATATATCTAGGGTATCTAATACGCCATCATTGTCTGAATCTTCGTTCGTTACTGAACAATCTTCCGAATATCTGGTTGTTTCATTTATATACCAATCATTTTGCTCACTAGGTATGGTTATATCATCTACTTGAATACAGAGATTTTCGGTATTGTCCTGGGCAAAAACATTTAAATTGGTGTTATTTCCATTTTTAAGATTTAAGAACGTCAATTGATTATCTGTACAATCAACATGGGTAAGATTATAATTCTTAGATAAATCCAATGTTTCCAGTCTATTTGATGGACAACCGAAGGCTTGTAATGCGTCAATATTGCTCACATCTAGACTATGGAGCATATTTTGTCCTATATAAAAACTGGTTAAGAGGGTGTTAGTTGAAACGTCGATTTCGTTCAGTTGGTTTGACCTTACATTAAGATAGGTGAGATATGGGTTATTGGATAGGTCAATCTTGGTAATTGAGTTGTTTCCCAGGTTTAAAACACGTAACGCACTAAGGTGGGAGATATCTATACTCATCAATTGATTATTTTCCATATCTAGGGTTTCCAGGGCAATAAAATCATTGATTCCTGTCAGGTCCTGGACGTTATTTCTATTGATTTCAAAATGGTCCATTTCATCGATATTGGACGTTAATACATAATCATCAAGCACATCATCATACCCCTGGTCGATGAGGGCTTGTTCAAAATAGTCATCGGGTACAAAGGTTCGTTGTGCATCAATTAAAGAGCAGTTTTCTGCAAATAGACCAATGCTCACCTCCCAGTTTGCGCTCGTTTGCGCAAATTCCAAGTTATCAACCTGTATACATGCAATTTCTGAGGATTGATTAATCTTGAATTGTTCAATAATAGTGTTATTGTTGTTTTTCAGATTAATTTTTGCATTATCGCCTACGTATTTAAAGTGGATGTCCTTTAAGTTGGTATTGGCAGATAAATCGATTGTCTTCAAAGTACGGAAATTGTATAATTCTAAATTTTCTAACAACGGAAGGTTTCCTAAGTCAAGTTCGGTATCGGTTATTACATAACCTGATATAGAAAGTTCTTTAATACTATTTTGAGTAGCATATATTATTTTGGATAAACTGAAGTTGTCAATTATTTTCAATTTTTCTAGTAGGTGGTTCTTTGAAAGGTCAAGAGTGGTAAATCCCTCCTGATAGTAGCCCCCTACTATGAGCTCTTTTAACTCGGAATTTTTTGAAAGATCAAGCCCTTCTAAATCATTGCCAGGGTCATCTGATATATTGCCCGTAACATTAAGGAATTCCAGTTTCAGATTTTTTGATACATCTAAACGTGATACCCCATTATAGTCGAGGTCTAGATATTCCAGGTTTGCGAAATCTTCGATTCCTGTCAAATCTTCAACACCATACCCTCGGTGGCCGGATAAATCTAATTGAGTAATATTCTGCAAAGTTTCGGACAATACATAATCATCCAAGACATCATCATAGCCCTGGTCAATCAAGTATTGCTCAAAATTGTCATCAGGTACATAGGTTTGTAGCGCGGTCTGTGCCACGCTAAAATTATAGATTAGTAAAACGAGAGGAAGTAAAAATCTTTTCATATGTTCTTTTGGCTTGGTCTAATAAAACTAGTGAAGAATATAATTCTTACAAGGGTACTATCTAAATACTACAGATTTAATCGATTAAATGCAGTTTTTTTTCTGTGAATGGAAGATTTTGGAGCTTTGCCGAGATTTCAGTTCTTGTTTACCATAGGAATAAGCTCACCTTTCGCCAAGCGAAATTTCTCTACTTCTTCAGTAGCTAGCATGGCAGTATAATCTACTTCTTCCACTTTGAACCCGATACTTCGTAGTTTGTCAAAATAATCCCTTCCATAAATGCGAACGTGGTCATACTGTCCAAAAATCTTTGCACGTTCTTTTTTGTCGGTAATAGAATCATCTTCGAAGGTGGTATCTCGTTTTAGATCTTGAGGTATCTGGAAAATTCCCCACCCACCGGGTTTTAGAATACGATATAATTCTTGCATCGCCCTAGTGTCGTCGGGAATATGCTCTAACACATGGTTGCAAAAAATGATATCAAAGGAATTATCATCAAAGGGGAGATTACAAATATCGGCTTTCACGTCAGCTAGAGGAGAATTTAAGTCCGTAGTTGTATAATCAAGGTTTTGTAGTTTTCGGAAGCGCTTATAAAATGCCTGTTCGGGCGCAAAGTGTAAGACCTTATGGTGTGATGTAAAAAAATCCGTTTTGTTTTTTAAATAGAGCCATAAAAGCCGATGGCGTTCTAAAGATAGGGTAGAGGGTGAGAGTACATTCTCACGAGGGTTCTCATAACCATAAGGCAAGAAGCTTTTGAACTTTTTTCCGTCGATAGGGTCTACATATTTGTCTCCCCGCATGGTAAAGGCCAACATAGGCCGAATAAAATAGCTTAACCTAATTAGAAGTGGTCTGGGGACAGCATTTAGGATGAGTTTGAAGAGTTTTTTCATCCTTTTACTTTCCTATTGCTGCAATTTTTTCTGGCGAAATTCCTCTTCTTCATCGCTTTGTATGCCCAAAGCATCATACACATATCTAAAGGTAGAAAGCAGTTCTGGTTTTCCATTTACCATAGCGACATTGTGCTCGAAATGTGCACTCGGCTTACCATCTGCTGTCAAAATGGTCCAACCGTCCTTTAGTTGTTTGATGCGCCTTGTACCTAAATTGATCATCGGCTCTATCGCGACGACCATGCCTTCAATAAATTTTTTACCTCTGCCTCTTTTACCGTAATTGGGCATTTCAGGATCCTCATGCATTTTTCGGCCCAAGCCGTGACCCACCAATTCGCGTACCACTCCATAACCCCTATCCTCGGTATATTTTTGAATAGCATAGCCGACATCACCCACACGATTTCCAATCTTAAATTCTCGAATACCGGCGTAGAGAGATTCCTTAGTTGCCTGCAACAACTTTTTAGTCTCAGTAGCCACTTCGCCTACTTCGAAAGTATAGGCATGGTCTCCATAGAAATCATTTTTCAAAGCCCCGCAGTCAATCGAAATGATACCCCCTTCCTCTAAGGGAGTTTTATTCGGAATGCCATGCACAACTTGGGCATTA
>CAZTLZ010000192.1:0-6426 GCA_964614665.1 uncultured Maribacter sp. | reverse complement strand
AGAATATCGTTGTCCACCACAATATCGTTTTCCGTTTGCAACCGTACGCCTTTTTCATCCACCGAAATAAAAATAACAATTTTTGAAGACCTGTCTGGATTGATACCATACTTAAAGGCATTTTCCACATAATTTATGAGGATGATAGGCGCAATCTGTTTTCCGTTAGGATCGCCCTTGATCACGAATTCGAAATCTACCTGCTTTCCCATCCGTAATTGCTGCAGGGCCACATAGTCAGAAATGTATTGCAGTTCCTTTTCTAACGGTACTTTTTCGGTTTCACTTTCAGTGACCACATAGCGCATCATGTCTGATAATTTCAAAACCGCGTTCGGGGCCTTGTCCGATTTGGTCAACGTAAGTGCATAGATGCTGTTAAGTGTATTGAATAAAAAATGTGGATTAATCTGCGCTTTGAGATAAGACACTTCGGCCTTTAACTTTTCGCCCTTGATTTCCTTTAGTCGCTCATCCAATCGGAAAAGCAATGAGAGCACGACGACCATCAGAAACTGGAAGATAAAAGTGTCCCTAAAACCGGAAAGGTCGAAAGGCGGTTCTTTTCCGTCCATTGGCCCCGGCCCCGGATTTGGCGATATTTGACCAGGCATCTTTGGCGGCCCATTATCAGGGATAACCAGCGAAGGTAAATAGGATATGATTAAAAAGCTGGCTATCAAAACAATCCCGTACAACCACCACTTTTTTTGCGCGTAAAAGCGAGGGATGAATATATAATAATGCATAAAGAAGAAGATGGACAGGAGAAAATAGCCAAAAAAACTCCGTCTAAAAGCTGAAACTTTGAAGAAGGAAACGTCGGCTCCGAAATCTGGCGAAGTCAAAATGGGAATACTCAGCAAGGCAATACCGATGAGTAGATTGATATAGAAATTTCTATTTTTCAAGGTCTTGGTCTCGTTTATGGTTTTAAATGTACCAAAACTACTTCAAATGTTTTTCCCTACTAAAAAATTGAGGTCAGCATGGATTGGGGAGCGGTAAAATTTTATTCCCCAAAAAACTCAGTTTTATGGAACTGAAAATAGGTCTTCTAAAATTATCGGATTGTAGCTCCATTCGTAGTTTTTTAGTAGTTATCGTCGATAATCTTGGTACAGATTTCCGTTGTTTGGATTTCTGGATGGCGAGGCCTTACTTTAGTGTGGGTAATGGAAAGGTTTTCGAACTTGTAAGCAATTGATAATGCTATTTCCCGATACAGTATCTAACGAACCCTTTCCGCATATGGGCTAGAGGGTCAAGGTGTAAAAAAGGTGTAAAAATATTTTAACATTTTCCCGTAGTTATAGTGAAAATATTCCCGCGCAAAACTTTAACATTTTAAAGGTATGAAAATTGTCCGATTTTGATGTGAAATGACCAATTTTCACCTTCAATGAATTTTTCAGTCTTTACTTTTGATTTCCAAGAAGGTTGAATTAAGCTTTAGTAAAAATGCAAGCAGAGCAGTGATTTTTGATAATTATCTCGCATTTTTACTAAAGTCGTTTTTTCTTTTTTTGGATAAATTGCGTGTTGGCAAGATAAAGGCATGAAGCACCTTTTTGTGATTTATGTTTTTATGTGTGGTTTTTCAACTTCCGCAGGAACATGAGCTTGTATAGCAGAAAGGTTCTTTTCCCAAGTAATATTCTACATTAATTAGGGACAACTAAAGTCATCATACCTTATAAATTTGTCCAGTTTACTAAAAAATAAAAAGTAAATTTAACCACAAAGGAATCGATTTTGAGCACTTAGTTTGCTATGCTCACTTTCATCCGGCGCAGGTGGTATACTTTAACCGGCTCATCCAAATATAAACTAGAATTTTCATGGTAGTTTCCAAAAAAAACATCTAATCATTGTTTAATGGATATGTCGTATAATTTTGCGTTTTGTCCAATTAGTTGGAGCTATATCATATTCATATCGGATATTGTCTGTTTTAAGACTTACTAATTTTATAAAGTGCAAATACGAATTTTAATTATACCGCTTCTTAGTTTTTTTCTTTTAGGATGTTCTTATAACTTTTCTGAGGATAACTTCATAGAATTGGCCGAGCCCACCGGTGATGGAATTGAAATAACCTTAAGTCCATTTGTTGAAGGAGAAACGATTAATGTTGACAAGACTATTAATTACACAATACTTGCCCAATCAGAACAATATGGCATAGAAACTGAAATATTTATGGATGCTCAGAAGATAGCATCTAGACAAAGGACCAATTCAGGTGAATTTACACTCAGACCTAGCATGTATGATGATGGTATCCATAAAATTCGGATAGTTCATACCTTAGCCTCAGGGACTGGGAGTTTGGCAGAACAGCTCCAATCAGAAGTATTGATATTAACTAAAGAGTTTGAGTTTACCGTTAAAAGAGAGCCTTCTCTACCCCCTGCTATTAGTGATGCAAGAATCGAAAATGGGAGTATTACTCTTGAATGGGAGTACGATACTACTTTGGAATATGGTGAAGCATACCTTAGTCTTAAATACCCTGAAAGGGAAAAGCGGATTCCTATTACAAAGGAAATGCTTCAACAAGAATCCTATATAGATACCTACACCGTATTATTTCCGTTTAATTCTATTAATGATACGGAAAAAAACAGTTCTGAAATAACATACTCGATAGTTTTAATTAGTGAATATGAGGAGCTTTACGGGACTGGTAAAACCATTGAATCTGATCCATCATGGGTTCATTTCACCCTTTCCCATATAGGAGGCGATAAGTTTAAAGTTACCTGGCCGCAACACCCTTTATATTCTAATTTTGAGACCTATTATGCATATTTGCGACAACGCAGGGGTTTGTCATCGGACTACGAATATGACATCGATATTTCAGGGCCTAGTTCAGGGGGTGAGCGCATTATAAACGCTGAGGAATTACGAATTGGGGCAACCTACACTGTTGACTTGAGGCCTGCTACCAGTGACCCATTCATACCTTACTATAGGTCAACACCTATATTTGATGAACAAAGTATAGGACAAATCCCAAGTATGGATAACGTCTTCGGTAAAAATATACTCTTTAATTCAGATACCAACCAATACTATATGCTAGCTTCGTCCGAGGGGGATACATATGTATATCGGTATTCTCAGAATATGGAGTTTATTGATAGAACCATGGTTTTAGATGGCTCAGGTTCTGTCATGGATATAGATTTTGAAAACAACGTTTTTCACATCGATGTCAGATATCGTTCTACGTCAGGAATAACGCATTCAACAATTCAGTTGGATTCGAACTTGAACATTCTTAATAGGTACAACTTCGAAAGCTCCACAGGAAATGATTACTTTCAAGTAAGGGGAAATATTTCGAAATATTGGAATGTTCGAGACAAGCTGTTAAAAGTAACAAATATTGATACTGGAGCGATACTCTATTCAGGAGATGCTGAAAATATGGGCTATTTGGCTAACGATGCTGGCTACATTTATATTCGGGAGGAAGGGGTAAATTCAGTTTATAAAATAGAAGGTAACAGTCTGATTAAAAGTATCGAGATAGAACAGCCAAGTTTTCATTTCAAGGAAGGGAGGTTTGCTATATCAATACATCAAAACAAGGTATATTATGTAACAGGAGACCCTAAGCTTGTGATTGTTGATATGGACACAAATCAAATTGAAATCATAAATTATTCTGCTGGGAATAATAATCAAAGCATAGGGTATGATTTTATTTCAAACAAAGTATTGGTTACCAACAATGGAGATGCATTTATTTTTGATTTGAACAATCAAGTCAGTTCAAGATATTTATATATTAACAAAAAATATTCTCCAGATAAGAACTATTATTTGTCGTTGACCAATGGAAGGTTAATTCATACTAAAGGAATTTATATTGATTTACAATAAAACAAACAACCGGTTCATAGGTGGCCTGGTCTTTTTTTTCTTAACAATGCTTTTTGCTCATGCACAGCAGTCGGGCTTTGATTTGGCTGTAAATCTAGGGACTTCACCGGCTTCTCCGTTAAGGACGTTCCATAAGGAATTAGTCGAACAAGTCTCTATTGATAATTTTAAAACTACCGATAATTACTATATTAATTATGGTTTTTCAGTAGGGTTTACTATAGATGAAATTAACTCCTCTTTCTTTTACACTAATAGGGTATCTGGGGCCAAAACCTCGGTTGCAGATTATTCAGGATACTTAAGGCTCACCGATGAACTCAAAGGACATACCCTAGGAGTAAAGTATTACCTTCCATTAAGGAGTTATGCTAAGGGGGGGTTATTTGCTGAATTTAAGGGATTGGTTACGTTTTCAGGTTTAAATATTACCTCTGACAGCAAAACCTCAGGTGCTACGCAAATTGAGAGTATAGATTTTAAGTCTACTGATTTTGGATTAGGTGGTGGTATTCTCTATGAATATCCGATAGGTTTTGTTGTTCTGAAAACTTATCTTGATTTGGATATTTATTATGGTGGCAAAATTAAACTGAAGGAAAATAATCCTGATGAAGGTTATTTGCTGAATGATAATGGCGAAAAGGTGACAACAGGCTGGACGGGTTTGACATTTGGGTTTGGAGTAACTATACCGATTGGAAGTTAATTACTTTCTCTACGCTCTTTTATACTATGTATTAAACTTTCAAAGTGCATTATATGGCTCTTTTGTTTGTAACAACTAAATATTTAATATGAATAAACACAGTAAAAGTGCGTTTCATTGCACTAAATCATGTGTGTTTTAGTAGTAAGTAGCTTACTGCATAAGAATAGTGCTTTATAATGCACTATTCTGTTGTAATAAAGATTAGTAAAGAGGAGTTAGATCTGATTAGGTTCTAAAAATGATTTTAAACTTCCAAAATCTTAGTAATTATTCGAGTTTATACCCAAAATTTGGTAACT
Organism: uncultured Maribacter sp.; assembly: GCA_964614665.1. Classification (GTDB taxonomy): domain Bacteria; phylum Bacteroidota; class Bacteroidia; order Flavobacteriales; family Flavobacteriaceae; genus Maribacter_C. The sequence continues at coordinate 1,518 of CAZTLZ010000192.1, read as the reverse complement.
TTCTCGAAAAATAACTAAAGCTGGATTTATCTAAATATATTAAAGACTGCCTTGCCAAAGAAGTATACTCTTTCTCATGGGATGAGCTTATTGCGCATAGTGATAAGCAAGCCTCCGCGATAAAGAAAGAGTTAACGTATTTAACAGCAAAAAAAGAAGTGGTGGCTTTACGACAAAACTTCTATTTGATTATACCACCTCGATATACTGCACAAGGCAAATTGCCTATTCAACTTTACGTTGATAAATTATTTAATTTTTTGGATAGGGAGTACTACGTTGGAGGATATTCTGCTGCAAAATTTCATGGAGCTTCACATCAACAAATTCAGAAAGAATATATCACAACAACAAAGTCTCCTTTGTTGCCGATATCTAAAGGTGCTATAGCTATTAAATTTTTTACGCTATCGACTTGGCCAGAAGCTAATATTATAAAGAGAAAGTCGGATGCTGGATACTTCAATATTTCAGACCCTATTCTGACTATTGTTGACCTTATTTATCATCAAACCAAGCTAGGCGGACTAAATAGAATGCTAGCAAATATTGAAGAGCTCTTAGAAGAAGTAAGTCCATCTGATTTAAAAACGCTGTTGACTTGGTACCCACATAAAAGTGTTTTACAACGATTAGGATATCTCTTAGAAAGGCTAGAAGTAGATAGCAATTTGTTGAGCATACTATCAGAGTACTTCAAATTGGTAAAATATTATCCTGTACTGTTAAGCCCAAAGACGAAACAAAAAGCTGGTGCGGTACTTAACGAATGGAAAGTTGATGTCAACATAAAACTAGATAGCGATATATGATACCAAGACCAGATATTGCCAAATGGCAAGAACATGCCCCTTGGAAATCATTTTCGCAAGTAGAGCAAGATTTAGTCATTAGTAGAACTTTAGTAGCACTGTTTTCTGATGATTTTCTTAGAGAAAACCTTGCTTTTAGAGGAGGTACAGCATTGCATAAATTATATCTAAATCCTGCACCCAGATATTCTGAGGATATTGATTTGGTCCAAATTAAAGAAGGTCCGATTAAGCCCATCATGCAACGGATAGGGGAGGTAATCACTTTTTTTGAAGAAGAAAGAAGTACACAAGTTAGAGGGCATGGCGCAAAAGCGCTGTATCGTTTTACTTCTGAATATGAAGACATACGACTGAGGCTCAAATTAGAAATCAACTGCAAAGAACATTTTAATGTATTGCCTTGGGTAGAGTTTCCTTTTGAAGTACAAAGTGATTGGTTTTCTGGTAGTACAACCATTAGAACCTACAATATCAATGAGCTTTTAGGTACAAAACTTAGAGCCTTATATCAACGTAGCAAAGGTAGAGACCTTTTTGATTTGGACTATTCACGATTGCACACGAAGTTGGACACCCTGTCCATCATTACATGTTTTAAGGAGTATATGGCTTTTTCAGTAGGCAAGCCACCAAGCCAAAAAGAGTTTTTGTTAAATATTGAAGAAAAAGAAAACGACCCAAATTTTACTGGGGATATGGAAGC
>CAZTLZ010000191.1:0-6459 GCA_964614665.1 uncultured Maribacter sp. | reverse complement strand
GTTCGGCACCTTCAGCCACAATATCTTGTGCTTTGCAGGAAATCGAAATAAAAGGGATAATCAATAGGAGAATAAAATTTTTCATGTTGTGGTTCTTTTAAAAACTCAATGTACGAATAGAAATTGAATTTTCTTATAGCTATAGACCTTTCGATGTACTTAAAACCCAACTATACTTAAGAAGATAAGAGGCTCTGTCACCTTCACTTAAATGTTTTGTCTACCCAACTTACAAAAGACAAAGGGTCATTACTCACCTTCTTGGGAGAGACTAGTAGATGCCCCGGGACCTTTGACAAATTTTCCTGAAAACGTTCCCGTATGCTGCCCATCCTTCAACACATGACCCCCGTTTACGAATACATGTTGCATACCAGTAGCATATTGGTGGGGCTTTTCAAAGGTGGCATTATCTTTTATGGTATTCGCATCGAAAACGACAACATCGGCAAAGTACCCTACTTTCAAGCTTCCTCTTTTCTGCAGTTTTAAGTTTGTGGCGGGCAGAGTTGTCAATTTGTAAATAGCCTCTTCTAATGAAACTACCTTCTCCTCCCGAACAAAATGTCCTAATAATCTGGCAAAGGATCCATAAGCTCTTGGGTGTGTACTCTGCTCTAAAAAGACTCCTTCATTTGTATAGGACCCTGCATCAGAGCAAATGCTCATGTACGGTAATTTTAATTTCTTTTTGATATTTTCTTTCGACATTGAGAAATAGACCACTTGAATTCGACTATCATCCTCATAAATCAAATCGACCAAAGTCTCATTTGGGGATTTATTTCTTTCGGTGGCAACTTCGGCAAGGGTCTTTCCAATATGGTTTCGCATGGCCTTATTCTTAAAACCAACAAGTAGGATTTTTTCTGGAGGAACATGAAAATCGATTTCATTCATCATCTGTTCTCGCTTTGCGGGATTCTCGATCAGTCTCATTGTAGAACCATGTCCGCCTTCTTTTGCCCAAGCCGGAAGTACTACATTCAGCCCTGTTGAACTAGCGTTGTACATATACATATCGGTAGTAATATCGAGTCCTTTCTCCCTCGCATTTTCGACCAAGGTGATAGCACTATCCAATAGATGCCAATTGGCATTTCCCGAAGCCTTGAAATGATAGATTTCGGCTGGAAGTTTGGCTTCCTTGGAAATTGTAATCAGTTCTTGAACGGCTTCCAATAGTTTACCTTCTTCATCTCGGATATGGGAAATATACATGCCATCATATTCAGCAACTACTTTCGCCAATTCAACTATTTCGTTTGTCTCTGCATGGCCACTCGGAACGTAGATTAGGGAAGTTGAAAGGCCAACTGCACCTTCTTCCATTCCTTGTCGAAGCAAAGATTTCATAGCTTCCATTTCCTCATCGGTGGGAAGTCTTTTTTCGATGCCGATAACATGTTCACGAAGTGTTGCATTGCCGACAAAGGAAGATACATTGGTAGAAATTCCTTTGGTTTCCAAGTGAGTTAGATATTCTCCTAAACTCGTCCAAGGAACATCATATTTGATGTCACCCTGACCCTCTTTCATCTCTTTTTTCATTAATTCATTCAACGGCCCCATTGAAGAACCCTCACCCAATACTTCCAGTGTAACACCCTGACGAATGTCACCTTGAGAACGGCCATCTTCTAGAAGGGAGACGTTCGCCCAACTCAACATATTTATAAAGCCGGGTGCTACAGATAATCCCGTAGCATCAATTTCTTGCGTACCTATAGCATGCTCGATATATCCTACGGCAGCAATGGTATCGGAATTGATGGCAATATCACCGAGGTAAGCCGATTTTCCTGAACCGTCAACAATTTTCGCGTTCTTTATGAGAACGTCATATTCGATTTTTGTGGGTTCACATGAGAATAATAAAATAATACCTAAAAGAAAGATGATTGAATTAAGGTGTTTCATGATTCATCAAATTAATATGCGTTACTAAAAATAGATTTATCTTTTTGGCTCCTCTTAAAATGAAGAAGGGAAACCTGACTTGGTCGTGAGGTGGAGTTCAATTGGCAAACTTGTTCCCATAGGGTTGTCTAAGTTGACGTAAGAACGACATTTACGATTTCAAACCCGCTAGGCCCCAGTTTGCCGACAAGTATCACTGCGTCAGTCTCCTAATAGCTTTCGGGTTGAAAGGAGATGCTGCCGCGCTTAAATGTTCTTCAAGAAATCCATATTGTGTTTCATGCTTTCCAACGGAGTACTTGCGTATTCTTCCTGCTCGATAAAAATATGTTGTACCCCTGATGCTTCCTGATTTTGCATCATGGTTTTGATGTCAAGGGCTCCCTTTCCGAATTCCGTACTTTGTTTTTTGGTCATATCCATGTCTTTCAAATGCCAAAGGGGAAAGCGCCCTGGGTATTTCTCAAAATAATCTAACGGTTTTTTTCCTCCAACAATAACCCATCCCAGATCAAGTTCCATATGAACCAATTCGGGGTCGGTATTGTCCATAAGTACGTCATAAAGTACTTCTCCCTGATCTGATTCAAATTCATATTCATGATTGTGATAACCGAATTTGAGACCTAGTTTTTTACAATCTTCCCCGGCCTTGTTAAAGGCTTCGGCTACCCTTTTGTAATTGTCCACGGTCTGGCCCCGACTTGGCATTGAGGAACAAATCAAATATGGCTGCCCAGATACTACTGCTTCGTCCATTGTTTTTTGAAAATCCCCATCCAAAGCAACATGACCACTTTTTAGGCTCATACCTAAGTCTTCACAGGCTTTTTTCATATCCTCTGGGGAAAGTCCGTAATAATGTCCCTTACTGCTGCGAGCAGATTCAATTTCCTTAATACCGATTGCCGCAATTTGTTTCAAGGTGCCCAGCGCATCTTTCGCCATTTCATCTCTAAATGAATAAAGCTGTACTCCGAACTTTTGTTCAATGGAGGATGTAAATCCACAGGAGGGAAGTAGTAGTGCTCCAGTTGTAAAAAGGCCGGCTTGTTTTATAAAGTTTCTTCTAGTAGCCATGACGAATGGTATTAGTGATGGCTTTCTTCGTAGTGCTTCTTTAAAGTATCCTCACCGTAATCATTGGTCGGATCTCGCACCACTGTGTGTACATGGTTAGCGTTTGTTTGGGTATTGTCATATTCAATCAACAACACAGGGCCTTGTATACACCAATAATTGGGAACGCCGGGCTCCAAGCTACCTGCCCATGAAAAGGACAAGTTTTCAATTCCGGCTTTTTTGATTTTATCTCGGTATCCTTCCGAAAAATTCTTTTCGTAATTGTTTAAGTACAGATTAATTAAATCAATAAATAGCTGTTGTTGATCTGATGACAAATCATTATAAAATATTCCCCGCTGTTTAAAACCTTCAACCTTTCGGTCTGTAGTAGTGACTATTTCGGCCGGTGCTATATCCGCAAACAATGCTTTTTTTAGCTGCTCAGACGATAATGAGTTTACCAGTTCAAAACTTAAGGATGTTTCTTTCTTCAGCACTTCTTTTTCTTTGTGCCCCGTAATTTTAATTACTGAGGGATTGGTGCCAAAAAAGGTAGGGGTTGATGAACTTATTTTATGATCTGACGAGGTAAAGTTTAGCGAAAGGTGATGACCTTCAAACCTCCAACCCCAAGGTAAATCGGTAGCAGGATTTCCAAAAATGGAAAAATGATAGTTCAAAGGATCCCTTCGAGGTCTTCCATCTGGCATTTTATCATTGTCATCATTTTCTATGACCCGAAGTATTTTTTCAAGCGACATGATTTCTTTTGACTTTCGATAGCCTTCCTCACCAAGTGATGATTTGAGTAAATCGATGGCAGCGGCCCTTTGGGTTTTATTAAAATCATGAAATCGAGTTCCTTTTCTAGTAATGGGCACATAGTTCATATTGAACCGCTCTTCGTCAGCAAGTGTAAAAACTGTTTGCGACTTTAGTTCCTCAGATAGCGTTTCTATAAAAGTGCTTGCTTTTTCCGAAAGGTTTTGTGCCGTGAGTGTAGCAGATATTGTAAAAAAGATAAGAAATGCAAAAGACTGTAGTGTTCTCATTGGTTGATTTTGTTGAAAGTATCTCCTAAAATACTAAATATTAGAACACTTTCTCAATTCATGTATTTGTATTTTTACCAAAATTTATTTTCATGAAGGCCAGAAAAGAACAATTACAGGCTTTTGATCGTTTGTTGACCATCATGGACGAGTTGCGAGAGCAATGTCCGTGGGATAAGAAACAGACCATGCAAACCTTGCGGCATTTGACGATAGAGGAAACCTATGAACTTGGAGATGCCATATTGGATAGTAACCTTGAAGAGGTTAAGAAGGAGCTGGGCGATGTTTTATTGCATATTGTTTTCTATGCCAAAATAGGCTCTGAAACCGGTGATTTTGATATCTCCGATGTTTGCGATACTATTTGTGAAAAGCTGATCAATAGGCATCCGCATATTTATGGAGATGTTGAGGTGGCGAATGAAGAAGAGGTTAAACGGAATTGGGAGCAAATAAAGTTGAAAGAAGGAAATAAAAGTGTTTTGGAAGGAGTGCCGAACGGACTTCCAGCCTTGGTAAAGGCGAACCGCATTCAAGATAAAGTCTCGGGTGTCGGTTTTGATTGGGAAGAACCCGAACAAGTTTTTGAAAAATTGCAAGAAGAGCTCATGGAATTTACAGATGAAGTGAAATCTGGCAACTTTGAAAAAATGGAGGCTGAATTTGGAGACGTTTTGTTTTCAATGGTAAACTATGCACGTTTTCTTGATATCAATCCTGAAAATGCTTTGGAACGCACCAACAAAAAATTCATCAAACGCTTTCAATTTTTGGAAGGTAAAGCAAAAAACTTAGGAAAGACACTACATGAAATGACGTTGCAAGAGATGGGTGTTTTTTGGGAAGAAGCGAAAATTGTTGACAATTGAAATTTAGATTTGCCTTTTTGGAGATTAAAAGGGGGAACTTACCTTCATCTCATATCTCCACTTCGGCGTATGAAATAATATCCGAAATGGTTTTGATGGGCTCTGTTGCATTCGGTAATAGAATTCCGTTTGCTGTAACGGCGATATCGTTAGAATTGTTCAGGTAGCTGTTAAAATCTCCTTTGACCAATCCGTAGAGGGTTTCGGCCACAAGCTTACTCCCCACATAACCGAGCTTATTTCCTTCATTTTGTACTTTGCTTTCTTGTAAAACATAATACCATAATGGTGTTCTTGCGATAAAGCCGGAATCATACATGACACATTTTTGGTCTTCATTGAGACCTATGACAAGTTCTTCATGTGTTAGTGGAGTGATTCTCATGGCCTCTGCAACAGCTTGCCCTACAGGTATGCTTAACAAATAACCCCTCAAAAGATTACGTTGGGTCAGACTTGCGAGTACATTGGGAGGCATTGGTACGTCTGTACCGAGTACACTGAGGTCAAAAAGGCCTTTGGCAATTAGCGGGTCTATTTTTCTTGCACGATTGGTAGGTGCGCCATTGTTGAAGCTTGAAAAATTAGACCATTTGATTACATTTTCCGGTTTTAGTTTTCCATTTACATCAAGAAGCCCGTTCATTGCCGGACCAAGAATTTCCATGATTTTCTTAGATGTCGTGTCGTTGATTTGATAGAAAGGACGAATCATCGAGTGACCGAATCTAAAGCCAGCTACTGAAAATTCCAATGGCATGAAAGGTATGTGCGTATTGAAAAAGAAAGGGCCGTTGGCAATGACATCGGTAACCACCGACGAATCACAAACCTGCTTTAGATAATCATTGACTACCACAAATTGATATGCCCATCGAGTTAATTGCCTTGCTCTGCTATATGCTTCTTGGTTACTAAGACCTGGCTCTAACCCAGTGTTTATTTTATTGAACAGTTTAATGAATACAGCATGTAACTGGCTAACAACAAGATTTTCATCATTTCTGGCATCCGCTATAAGTGCTTTTTTGTTATCTCTTCTGAGATCTAGAAATCCGTCAGGGGAATCTTCAATAAACAGATTAAGGCTTGTGTTATTGAAAAGCTTGTCAGCTTGTGCCTTATACGTATGATTAAAACTAGGGCCTTCGCCAAAAAGACTGTCTAGATCAAGTTGAGGTCTTCTCCCATTCTTTAATTTTGAAACTACTACGGAAGGGTTCAATGGTACTATTTCTTCTGGTTTTTCAAGATTTTGAAACTCAGAATCACGGTCGGTTCTTGCTGTAATATCATGATCAATGAATTGGCCAAGATAAGTGTAAATCGCAGGGATATTCGAATCGAATTCTGTCTGGGGGTCTGTGGGGCTGGCCATGTCGGCCATTACTTTCCCTAACTCCTTTAGGTGTTCGATTGTCTTGCAACCTTCAGGCAGCAAATGGTCATTACATGTAGATAGGTACTCAAAGAGATACCCGAAATTTGTATCATATAAAATTTCGGAGCTTTCTTTTGTGCCTGTGAGATGTGATACATTGTTCAACATA
>CAZTLZ010000190.1:0-6592 GCA_964614665.1 uncultured Maribacter sp. | reverse complement strand
CCATCTCTAACACTTGGTCAAACTCAGGTCCGTCTTTTACATTACGCCATGCAGCACCCATACAAACCCTTGAACTCCCCGATGATTTGGCACGTAGTGCTTGTGCTTTTACATGAGAAACCGTCATAAGGTCATTGCCTTCAATATCTGTATGATAACGAGCAGCTTGCGGACAATACCCACAATCTTCTGGACAACCACCAGTTTTGATGGATAATAAGGTTGATACTTGAACCGTATTGGGATCGTGATGTTTACGATGAATTGTAGCTGCATCGTAAAGCAATTCCATTAAAGGTTTGTTATAAATATCAAGAATCTCTTGTTTGGTCCAGTTGTGTCTTGTTTTGTTCATTAGTTGCTTGAATTCTAAGTCAAAAATAACTTTTTAAAGCTTAAAAATCGAATATGTCATCCCCTCCTTTTTCAAGGAAAAGAATCTAATTTTATGGTAAGGAAAATAATACACTTACGGCATTCCCCCCAAAACCGACCGCATTCACCATCACTTTCTGAATTCTCTTCGATTTGAAAGAATGTTCTATGAAAGGAACCCCTATAAATTTTTGATGCTGTAGCATCAATATTGCCATTTCCACACTCAGCATACCCGATGCTCCGAAAGTATGCCCTACTTTCCACTTATTTGTGGTCAACGCGGGTAACTTGTCTCCAAAAACATTTTGAATGGCCTTGTATTCGGATAAATCTCCTTTCAATGTGCCAGGTGCATGCATGACGATAATATCAACCTCATCATAATTCGAATCGTCCAGTGCCATTCTCATTGATTTTTGAAAACACTGCGCATCTGTAGATATAGAAACATTATGTCGCAGTGGTTCAGTAGCATAACCAGCACCTATAATTTTGGCCAAAGAATTTGGCACATCGCCTTTATCTAAACAAACCATTGAAGCCCCCTCACCCAATATCATGGAGTTTTCTGTTTTTTCAAAATCAAGGGATCTGCATGGATAAGACCTCTCTACTTCATCTAAAGTGTCATCTAGTTTGCCATAAATTTTTAACGCTCGCATTTGGGCAATAGTAAATGGAGTCAAAGGGGCCTCGCTACCCCCCACCAAAAATTTATCCGCCATTCCACTTTGTAACCAAGCAATTCCATTAAGCATTGCATGTAATGCCGTAGAACAGGTGATGGAATGTGATATTTCAGGACCTTTGGTTTGTAAATCATGTGCCACCCAGGACGAAATATTTCCTAAAGTGGTTGTAGGCGATGCTAATGTGCTGGTCGTGTCATTTTGAAGAAAATCTTCATGGTATTTTTCAAAAAGTGTTGTTGCCCCTCGTGAAGAACCAATATTGATTCCGAAATTATCGGTTGACTTCCAGTTGGCATTATTGATAGCATTTCTAGACGCGTAAATGGCAAAAAGAACACTATCATCTAGCATTTTATATCTTGCCTCTGATTGCCTTAAATCCATTATTTCTTGCTTAGACTTTTCTGAAAGGGAGGCAATCCATTCCTGGTTTCTATTAAAATCCTTCTTAACGAAATGGTGGTTTGTGCTTTTGTAAGAATGCCACGCTTCTTCCAAGGAAGTTCCCAAGGGAGAAATCGAAGAAATGGCCGTTATGGAGATTGGTTCGGACACTATATAGATTAGATTAGGAACAAAAATAAAAGTTCTTAACTTCATCGTCACTACAAAAACAAGAAACCATGAATAATGAATTAGTACCTCAACCTAGTTGGTGGAAAAAAAACTGGAAATGGGTTGTACCATTAAGTGGTTGTTTTACTCTAATCGTCATTGCCGTAGTAGCCATGGGTACTATCTTTTATAGTGTAGCCAGTGCTATTGAAGATTCACAACCTTATGAGTACGCATTGGAAAAAATCAATTCAGATGAAGATATCGTCAATGCCCTAGGCTCCCCAATTGAAAAAGATGGTATGGTCAGCGGCAACTGGGACTATTCGAATGGCAAAAAATCAGCAAATATGACTATTCCTATTTCTGGGCCAAAAGGAAAAGGAACTTTGTTTGTTGAGGCTACCGGAGAAGGTGATGACTGGACCTATAATGTTATTCGAGTAGAGATTGGAAATAATGAACTTATTAACCTAAGTAAGGAAGAGTTAGAACAATTTTAAAGCGCCCTCAATGGAGTTATAAATCTTTTGTAGCTCCTCGTCGGTAACCACATACGGAGGCAATGTATAAATAGTATTTCCCAAAGGCCTTAGAACAACACCTTGATTCATGAAATAATCGTAGAGTTCATTACGCAAAGAACCATATCTATCACTCTTAACCTTTAAATCGACAGCTAGAATAACACCCATACAGCGTACTGATTGAACCATTTCATAGTTTTTGATTTTAGAAGCAAATTGTCGATGTGCCTTTTCGATAGCACTACGTCGTTCAAGAATTTCAGGAGAATTTAATAGTTCTATGCCGGCCAATGCCGCAGCACAGCCCAATGGGTGAGCACTAAAAGTATGGGCATGAAAAAATCCTTTTGATACCTCTTCACTTAAAAAGGCATTATACACCTCCAGAGAACAACTCGTGATACTTAATGGAAACATTCCCGCAGTTAGGGCTTTGCTCAAACAAATGATATCTGGTTTGTACTGCAAATAATCGGAAGCAAAGTTTTTTCCTGTTTTCCCGAAGCCGGTCATGACTTCATCAGCAATGCATAAAACCCCTGCCTTTTGGCACTTTTCAATAAGTGCATCAAGTCCTTTAGCCGAATGAAATTTCATTCCAGCTGCTCCCTGTACCAAGGGTTCAAAAACGAAAGCGGCACATGAATTATTTTTAATGATATTTTCTAGCATCGCTAGAACCTCATCAATAGTATCCTCTTGAGGCCGAGGAATACGTTCAACTTTCAATAAGAAATCCTCGAAAGGGCCGTTATATGAGGAAAGCCCCGAGGCACTCATGGCACCGAAGGTATCTCCATGAAAGCCTTCTTCAAAAGCGATTAAGGTATCTCTTTTTTTCCCTCTGTTGTAATGGAACTGCAAGGCCATTTTTATGCCGGCCTCAATAGCCGTTGAGCCATTGTCATTGAAAAAAATCTTTTCTTGATTATCAGGTAATATTTCGATAAGTCGTTCTGAAAGCTCTACTGCGGGCTGATGCGTAAAGCCACTGAACATAACAAAGTCCAGTTCTTCCATTTGCTTAGAAATAGCCTTGACAATATGAGGATTGCAATGCCCATACATGGCAGTGTACCAAGAAGCAATTCCATCTACGTATTCATTTCCCTCTTCATCCCAAATGGAGGCACCCATAGCCTTTGTAATCCCTATCCGAGTTGCCGCCGTTTGATGCTGTGTCAGCGGATGCCATAGATGTTTTTTATCCCGCTCCGAAAGTTTTTTCAAGTCCGTATCGTTCATGGAATTTTCGATTTCTCTATCTTGCAAAGATGGGAATTTCATGGTAAAACCATCTATGCTCAACGCACTTATAAATAAACTCACTCCGCACTATCAAAACCTAAAGTACAAAACGGTTTTTCTGATACTTTTTGTTGTTTCACTATTTATTCGCCTTCCTTTTTTCTTTAGAGATTACATTGACCGGGATGAAAGTACATTCATTTTGATGGGGCAATCTTGGGTTGACGGTCATTTACCCTATACCGAACTTTGGGATTTAAAACCGCCCATCACTTATCTCTTCTTTGCGGGCATTATTTATGCTTTTGGAAAAAGCTTTTTAGCTATCAGATTGATTGGAGCTTTAATTGTCGCTATTACTGCATTTTACACTTACAAAATTTCACTTACCGCAACCACCAAGAAAGTGAGCTTATGGGCTGCGATTGGTTGTGTCGCTCTACTAAGCATGTTCGGGAGTCTGCAAGGCGTAATGTCTGAACACATTTGCATGGTCTTTTTTATGCCCGCCCTATATCTGCTCTTAAAAAACCCAAGTGTTCTGTGGTACATAGTTGCCGGACTTCTTATGGGCCTTTCACTAATGACCAAACTAAACTTGGCCTATGTAGTTTTGGCCCTTGCGATTTATATACTTTATACCCACGTCAAAGAAAATTCGTATGGCCAAGGAATTGTAAAAAGTACATTTTTCGGTCTTGGGATACTCATTGTAATTCTCCTAACATTTCTACCCTATTACCTGAATGGCTATCCCCAAGTTTGGTGGAAATCAGTTGTATTGGCCTCCTTAGAATATGCAGGTGCACGTAGATATTCCATTTTTGGATTTTTGCCAATTACCCTGTTTATGGGAGCATTCTTTTACATTTCATGGAAACGTAATTACCTTGATTTCAAAAACCCCACCATTCAATGGGTAACCTTGGTCGTGGTAGGAATTGTTTTCTCCTTTATAAAAGGAGGGCGAATCAATGGTCACTATCTAATTCAACTCCATCCTATTTTCATGGTTTTGCTTGCCATTTTCATTAGTCAACTTGCTTTTATAAAAAAATGGAACTACCAGCCCTATATATTCTTTTTACTACTATTACTCCCAGCAGAAAGCTATCTGGAATATGGAAACATCATCAAAACCAAAATCAATCATGGTACTTTTTTTAATGGAGAGGGTATAAGTGTGCCCAATTACATCAAGAAGCATCAAATCAATTCGGAGAACATTCTCTTTTTAGGGTATCATGTTGGTTATTGGAGCCTTAATGCAAAACCGCCCGTGAAATCTGCTACCCACCCCAGTAATATCTGCAGAAATGAACTATTCCCTTTTTATGACAATCCGAGGGAAACGGCTGTTGAAGAATTAAAATACCTCATGGAAAATGTTCAGCCCAATACGGTGGTAATTCGAAAAAATCGTTCAGTTTTTGACCCTCAACTTATTGAAGAGAATAAGTATATCAATGACCGTCTGAAAAAACATTATGACGACCCGATAACTGTAGATATGGCGGAAATCTATCTCAAATCAGAGTGATTCAAGAATATTCTTGAATTTACCGGCGTATTCCTTGATTATCTTTTTATCAAAAGCATCCTCCTCTTCAATTCTACCGACCAAAGAAGCTCCGGTCTTTTGTAGAATAATATTTTCAGTATACTCGTTTGGAGCGCCGCTGAAAAGAACAAAAACATCATATCCCTTTTGTTTCAACCAATTGATAGTTAAAAGTGAATGATTGATACTGCCCAGGTAATGCCTCGAAACGACAATGACCTTGTAATTGGGCATGATGATATCCAAAATCGTATCCTCATCATTCAAAGGAGCTAAAAGTCCACCAGCACCTTCAATGACCAAGTGATTTTCCGTTTCAGGCTCATGTATATGGTGCCTATCGACGTGCACACCTTCGATATCGGCCGCAGCATGTGGGCTCATTGGCAATTTCAACTCATAACTACTTTTGTGAATTTTCGTCTTCGTATTCGAAATCAAACTCGCTACTTTATCACTATCGGTATTGTCAAGCTCCCCAGCTTGAATAGGTTTCCAATAGTCCGCCTCTAAGGCTTCTGTAATAATAGCGGAGGCAATTGTTTTGCCAACGTCGGTAGATATTCCTGTTACAAAAATTCGCTGCATTCTATTCCGGTTTTGTTATGATTCCACAATTTAGGCATTTGTACTTTCTTTTTTCAAAAAAGGGGAAAAGTTTGTAAAAAAGTCCTTTACGTTCGAAATATGTCTCTGATTTCTGAGCTCTGCAATTTGGGCAAATAATTGGGTTTCCATCATTATCTATTGCGTAGGCCCTAATCTCATTGTAAATTTCCACAGCTCTCTCCTTATCTTTTGAATATACCTGGAGCTTCACTCCCCCTCTTGGGTTTTCTGAATTAAGCGTATTTTCATTCTGTATGAAAACAGGAATCCCTTCTGATTCTAACTTGCCCTTAACGATTTGAACATCAATAGCATATTCAAAAGAACCCAGTATATAAAACTTTTTTTCCATAGCTATCATAAGTGGTTCTTCAACAATTGTAAAACAAATCCAATTTCTTCTTTGGTATTAAAACTGTGCAAACAAAATCGAAGCCTTTCTTCTCCTACCGGAACGGTTGGAGATAGAATGGCCTTTACATTAAAACCGTCATCTGCTAGTTTTTTTGCAATCGATTTCACTTTATCGTTTCCTGAGATCACACAGCTTTGAATGGGCGATTCACTAGGAATAAAGCTCTTGGTTAGTCCCAAATTCTTGGATTTAGATTTAAACATAGCAATATTATCTTTTAGCGCATCCTGTTGAGCCTTCCCTTTTGAAATCCCTAGAAAAGTATAGGCGGAAAAAACTGTAGCGATGGCATGTGGCGGCAGTCCCGTTGTATAAATAAAGCTTCGTGAAAAATTCAACAAATAGCTCTTTAGCACTGTACTTCCCAAAATAGCCGCACCATGGCCGCCTATTGCTTTTCCAAATGTTATTATACGAGCAAAGATTTGTTTTTCCAGCCCTAGTTCTTGCACCAATCCTGTTCCCTTCCTTCCAAATACTCCAAGCGCGTGTGCCTCATCTACCACCAAATAATACCCTTGTTTTGAGCAAAAATCGGAATACGCTTTGAGGTCGGGCGAATCTCCATCCATAGAAAAAATAGATTCGGTGATAATATAAACATCTG
>CAZTLZ010000189.1:0-6700 GCA_964614665.1 uncultured Maribacter sp. | reverse complement strand
TTATCAATTCACGTGGTGCTTCATAAACACCATTTGCACGACCTAAATAACAAGGATCGTGAAAGGTAATACGCTTTCCTTTGAATTGACCTCCTTCCATCGTTATTCGTCCGTCAGCCAATAATTGCTTCAAGAACTGAGTGTGGTGCACTACTTCATAATCACCACCCAAACCCGGGTATTCATTTTTCAAGGTATTGAAACAATGTGGACAGGCTGTAACTACTTTTTTAACTCCATAGGCATTCATAACCTCAATATTGGTAACGGCCTGCATCTGGAATAAAAACTCATTACCGGCACGTTTTGCAGGATCTCCTGTACAACTTTCCTCTGTACCCAAAACAGCAAAAGAAACATTCGCTTTGTTTAATATTTTTACAAAAGCCTTGGTTATTTTTTTCGCTCTATCATCAAAACTACCAGCACAACCAACCCAAAATAACACTTCGGGTTGCTGCCCAGCTGCAAAGAGCTCGGCCATTGTCGGTACTTTCAATTGACTTTCCATAGAGGTTATTTTATCATTCGTCTTTCCAATTCAAACGGTCCATCTGATTAAAGGGCCATGGTGCGCCGTTATTTTCAATATTGCCCATCATATTATTTAAATCAGAAGGTGCTGCAGATTGTTCCATAACCAGAAACTGACGCATATCCATAATAATGGACAACGGATCAATGCTCACCGGACATGCTTCTACACAGGCATTACAAGAAGTACAGGCCCATAGCTCTTCATTTGATATGTAATCTCCTAATAACTGCTTCCCGTCATCGACAAACGTGCCTTTATTACTATCGATATTCTTGCCTACTTCCTCCAGTCGATCTCTGGTATCCATCATTATTTTTCGTGGAGAAAGCTTCTTGCCGGTTTGATTAGCCGGACATTCGCTGGTACATCGTCCACACTCAGTACAAGTATAAGCGTTTAACAACTGTACCCAGTTCAAATCCGTCACATCGGAAGCTCCAAACTTTTCAGGTTCCGGGGCATCTTCGGAAGGAGCTGCATAGGGATCGGCATCAGGGTCCATCATTAATTGCACCTCTTGAGTAACAGCTTCCAAGTTTTTAAACTTTCCCTTAGGTTCTAGGCTTCCAAAATAAGTGTTGGGAAACGCTAGCAGAATATGTAAATGTTTGGAATAGTACAAATAATTGAGAAAAAGAAGAATTCCTACTATATGCAACCACCATGTCGTGCGCTCAATCATTATTAAAGAGGACTCTGATATACCTTGAAAAATCGGTGCCAGAAATTGACTTACGGGAAAACTACCAGCCTGAGTATAGTGTTCTACCCCAAGGTTTTGTAATTGGTAGTCCGCTCCGTTCATGGTCAAAAAAAGAAGCATCAGGACCAACTCGATGTACAGAATAAGATTGCCATCTTTCTTTGGCCATCCTTTCATTTCCGGCTTGATAAAACGTTGTAATCGAATGATATTTCTTCTTATCCAAAATAGTACAACTGCCACGATGACCAAAAGGGCCAAAATTTCAAAAGATCCTATTAAATAATCATATACCACACCTAGAGGCGCAAATATCCTATGGGTTCCAAAAAGTCCATCAATAACAATTTCAAGAACCTCTATGTTGATAATAATAAACCCGATATATACGATTACGTGGAGTATTCCGGGAATCGGCCGAACGACCATTTTGGTTTGACCCAAAGCGATTTTGGCCATATTTTTCCAACGCGTGGAAGAGTTGTCACTGACATCCTTATCCTTGCCGAGATTGATATTGCGGCGTAAGTGACCTACATTTTTGGCAAAAAAACCAATGCCAGCAATTAGAACTAGCGCGAATACAATATTGGAGAGATGTTCCATTTACTATTTCTCGATTTTCTTTGCTGGGTCTTCCTCAGGAACCTCGTAGTCTTTTTGCTTTTTACCAAAAACAGAAACATTGACATAGCGTTTTGGGTTCAGTCTAAAATCTTGAAGTAATAAATCAAGTTCCCGAGAGGCATTGTTCAAATTATCATACAGTTTTTCATCGGTCATTAACTTACCCAAAGAGCCATCTCCTGATTCAATTCGGGCCATTAGTCTATTCAAATTTGCAACAGTCGATTCGAGATTGGCCAAAGTCCTTCCTAAGCCTGCCTTGTTCAAAGAATCGGAGAGCTTTGCAAAGTTGCCCGTCATAGTTTCGAAATTGGTAATTGAATTATCTAATTTTTCCTCATTCGTGCCCAATATTCTATTTAACTTGGTTGCACTACCATTTAGACCATTCACCAACCTATTCAACCCTGATATCGCTTCTCTCAGATCTTCTTTTGCCTTAACATCTAAAACTTGATTGACATTCAACATTACAGAATCTGCATCGGTAAGTGCCGATTCGAACTTCTCTAATATTGGGGATAACTTTTGATCGGCCACTTCACTTAGACTTGCCCTAGTACTTGTACCTAATGTATCTCTTGAAGTAACAGTAGCTCCCTCGAAAATCGGGTTGATACGAAGACCCTTCCCCCCTATTAGACCAGTATCATATAATTCAACAGTGCTGTTTCTTGAAAAAGCAAGATCCCTATTTACCGTAAAAGTGACCAATAAATTACCCTCAGTGTCTTTAAAACGAACACTATTTACGGTACCTACATTCTTTCCGTTAATGGAAACGGCAGTACCCGTTTGTAAACCGCCTACATCCTTATAGACAGCATAAAGTGTAATGTCATCGTCAAAAAGTGATGTTGATTTTAGAAAACTGTAGCCAAAAATGACACATACTATGCCCATAACTACAATCAATCCGGTTTTGATTTCCCTAGATAATTTCAAAAGGATGGTTTTTCGGTTCTAAACAAAATTAGAAATAAAATTTAGAAGCAACTATTATTCGGAAACTAGTTTTATAGCCTCTGGAGTAGGAATACGAACCTCATCCTTATAGGCTACGATATACGATGTGGAATACCCTTTGGCATCAGCATTTGATTTCAAAAGTTTTGCCTGAGCATAAGAATCCGTACTTCCGTACATATAACGACGAAACTGTTTAAACTGTTCTTTAGACAATTTATTTAATCCCCCAAAGTTAGCAGGCTCCAAAGCTATATCCTTGGTACTTGCCATTAACTGGACTTTAAAAATGATATTCTTATTGTTGCCTTCAGTGGGTGCTGAAGTAATAATCTTTTTCTTTTCCTTTTCCGCTTCCTTGGCAACTATTTCAACTTGAGGCTTGGGAGTTTCCTCCTTTACTACTTGTGGGGTTCTGGGTTCTTGTTTTACCAAAGTCACTTCTTGCTCAACCTGACCTTCTTCTTCTGGAATTTCTTTTTCCCTTACCTCTTCCGAAACCTCAGTGACTGTTTCGGTGGCTGAATCCCTTATAACCTCTTTGACAACATTTTCGGTGACCTCTATATTTTCAGGCTTTTCTTCAGCTTCCTTTTTGGTAATTGGATTTGCCCCAGGATTTTTGGCAAATTGTTCCGCTGCCTCTTCAGAACTCATTGAGGGTGCTTCATCAACTACTTTTTCCTCTGTTATAACCTCGTCCTTCGGATCCGGTGCTGGAGTACTAGCTGTGTTTGTTATTTGAGAAGAACTAGATTGAACACCACCCATGTAACCGATTATAGCTTCAGCGATGCTAGTGCCAATTTCAGATTGACCTCTTTTGGAATTTAAATAAGCACCTTCGTCATCATTTGTCAAGAATCCGGTTTCAACCAGTACACTTGGCATAAAAGTCTGGTGAAGAACTATAAAACCAGCTTGTTTCACCTCTCTATCTTTCCTTTTCAACTTGCGTGAAAAATTATATTGAATGCCCTTGGCCAAAGAAATACTTTGATCCAAAAACTCTTCTTGCATAATTGTTAGTCCGATTACCGATTCAGGAGAGTTGATATCATAATCGGCGTATCTTGATTCATAATTATCTTCCAAATAAATCACGGAATTTTCCTTTTTGGCAATTTCAAAATTCTGCTTGTTGGCATGCAAGCCTAATACGAATGTACCTGCACCATGAGCATTTGAAGTATGTGAATCACAATGTACCGAGACAAAAAGATCCGCATTTGCCTTATTTGCAATCTCTCCTCTGACATACAAATCAACAAATGTATCATCCTTTCTTGTATAAAGAACCTTAATATCAGAGGTCTGTCCTAAAATTTCCCCTGCTTTCAACACAATGTTTAAGGCTATGTTCTTTTCAAGATATCCGTTGCCAAGATTTCCAGGATCATGACCACCATGACCTGCATCCAAGACCACCACAAATTGGCCGTCATTTCGTTGACCATTCATGTTATTCGTATAAAATAACATCACGAACAGAAAGAGTAAGAAAAGAGGGGTGAACCAATCTTTTTTCTGAATGGAAACGTTGCGCATAAGTGCTTTCATAATGGTTAAATTTATTGTAATACCCTATATAGGGAACAAAAAATATGTGTAAGTTTGATCTCCTTTAAGTCAAGCCGGACCTTTACAAAAATAGGATTTATAGCCTTGCAATCAAATAAACATCATTTACTTTTCCTATTACTACTTTTGGTTGGAGCCTTCTCAGCTATAGCCCAAGAAGACCAGTTAATATCTCTTCCCATTAAAGCAGAACCTGATTCAATTGTAGCTCCTCTCTTTCCTATGCCGGTTGTACAAGATACAACCATAGTCGATTCTACCCAAGTTAATTCAACAAGTGGAAAGCAAACCTTACTGCTCGACAAGATAAATTATAAGGCGAAAGACTCTATTATTTTAAGTCAGAAAAATCAAAAAATATACCTCTACAACGAGGCCGAAATCCTATATCAGGATACAGAACTGAAGGCTGGAATCATTATAATGGACTATATAAAAAATGAGGTTTACGCCGGTCGTATCAAAGATTCTTTGGGTAATTATTCACAGTTACCTTATTTTAAACAAGCAGAGAGTGTTGTGATTCCCGATTCAATACGTTTTAATTTCGACACCAAAAAAGCGCTAATCTGGAATTCAAGAACGGAACAGTCAGCCAGTGCGGGCCAACTGGGCGGAGACAATATGAAGGTGTATACTGAAATTACCAAAAAAGAAAACGATTCAGTTTACTTTTTGAGCGAAGCGAAAATAACCACTGCACAAGACACCATTAACCCTGACTATTATATTAGAGTTCGAAAAGCGAAATTCGTGCCCGGAAAAAAGATGATCGCCGGCCTCAGTAATATCTATATCGCCGATGTTCCTACGCCAATCGGGCTACCATTTGCCTATTTTCCATTGACCACAGGCCGAAGTGCCGGCCTAATTATGCCGACCATAGGAAATGACCCGAATAGGGGGTATTTTATTCAAAATGGAGGTTATTATTTACCCATCAGTGATTATGTAGACCTCACCCTTACCGGAGATTACTATACTAATGGAAGTTATGGATTTCGAAGTCAGTCAATGTATTCCAAACGATATAGGTATCGTGGAAACGTAAACTTTCGGTTTGAAAATTTGGTCAACAGTCAAAAAGGGTTTAGCGATTCTAGCAGAAGCTCAAATTGGAACATACAAATCTCACACTCACAAGACCAGAAAGCTAGCCCCAATTCACGTTTTTCAGCCTCCGTCAATCTGGGAAGTAGTCAGTATTACCAAAATTCATTAAATCAGGTAAATACGGCCAATCGTCTGAACAATACCTTGTCATCTTCACTGAGTTACTCCAAGACATTTCCCGCGTATCCTTCTGTAAATATGAGTGTAACTGCAACCCATAGTCAATTGACCTCAGAGAGTGCGACCGCCGACGGTAAAGATAACATTACGATGACCTTACCAACCTTTCAGGCCAGTATGGAACGAATTTTTCCTTTTGCCAAAAGAGATGGTATTAAAAAGGGAATCATACAGAACATCAATTTGCAGTATAATGTGAATGCAAGAAACACACTGACCACCAATGATGAACATTTTCTAAAAAGTGAGATGTTCGACAATGCCAGAGTAGGTGCAAAACACTCTATTCCAATAAGCACCAACTTCAAAGTAGCCAAATTCTTTAGTGTAACCATGGGGGGGGCCTATGAAGATGTATGGGCCTTAGAAACCTTCAACCAAAGGTATGTAGCAGGTGAAGGCACTGATAGAGGCACAGTCGTTCGTGATACGATCAGCGGATTTGACCGTTACAATCAATATAATTTAAGTGCAAGTGTAGGAACCACCGTTTATGGCACTTTCAATTTTGGCGATGATAAAAAGATACAGGCCATACGCCATGTCATGCGCCCCTCCTTAAGTTATGGCTATGCACCTTCTTTTGACCAATTCTACGATGAGTACTTCGATCTCGACAAAAAAGAATATGTGCAATACAGCCGTTTTGAGGGTACTTTAAATGGAGCGCCAAGATTGGGCAAGTCTAACAGCATAAGTTTTTCATTGGCCAATACCTTAGAAGCCAAAGTAAGAGACAAAGATTCAACAGTCACCGAAGCCAAAAAGGTTCCTATTTTAAGTAACTTCAATATATCCACTGGTTATAACCTCGAAGCTGATTCATTACGATTGAGTCCCTTAAGCGTCAATGGAGGAACCTCTATTCTTGATAGCAAGATGTCAATTAACTTTTCGGCGGCCTTAGATCCGTATGCCATTGACAATAATGGTAGAAGAATAGATACCTGGAACATTGATAATGGTGGAAGCCTTTTGCGACTGACAAGAGC
>CAZTLZ010000188.1:0-6724 GCA_964614665.1 uncultured Maribacter sp. | reverse complement strand
TGGATTTATCAAAGAAAACGGGACTCTCTTGTACAACGGCGACTTTTAGTTTCATAAGTTTAATCCAGACTAGTACTTCGCACTCTTCCCATTGGCCATAGTTCGTTTAATAAAAGTACGAATGTCATTGTTGGCATTTTGAAGGTCTTCGCGACGTAGATACATCATATGTCCTGAACGATACCCTTTAAATTCAAATCGGTCTTTCATTCGACCGCTAGGGTCGGTCTGCCACATGGTGTATTTGGCATTGAAGTAGGTAGTAGCCCCATCATAGTATCCAGATTGTACCAAAACATTCAAATAAGGGTTTTGTGCCATTGCTTGACGCAGATTGTCCCGTGTATTATCATCATCATTGTTCCATGGGTGAACAGGTCCGAACATATTGTATTTGATATCGGTTTTGAACTTAAGTTCTTCCTGTAAATAATAATTGATTGCAGGAGTAAAACTATGAAGCCAAGAGGTAAGCTCCGCATTATAATCGGGTCGCATACCCGCTAATTGTTTATCGATACCAAGGTAACGCGAATCAAGCCTTCCAACAGTATTGCCACGATCTTTCAAAAGATTTTTCCAAAAGTACTGTGTGGAAACGTCCAAGTTCAGGTCTAATATTTCTTGTTTGCCAAGACCTGAATAATAAGCCATTTTTTCTGCTACGGCATTTCGCTCCGTATCAGAAATGAAACCACCTTTGGCTATGGCCGGTATTAAAGAATTCAAGGTATATTGTTCCGATTCGGGAAGAATTTCCAATAGATCTTTGTTCTGCAGTTCAGGCGATAAGGCCTTATGATGCCATGCAGCAGCAGTATAGTAGGGCAAACTTAAGGCTTTGTCAACGGCCCCACCGGTGCTATACACCTTGTAATCTGCCGGAGAAACCATTATGACTCCGTTCAAATACATCCATTGTTGGTTTTGTAGTGCTAGGGAAAGTCCCATTACACGGGTTCCACCATAGCTCTCGCCAATAATGTACTTAGGTGAACGCCAGCGGTTGTTTCTTGTGACAAATGTATTCAACCATTCGGCCAAGTATTTAATATCGGCATTAATGCCAAAGAACTTTTCACGGTCTACTTCCTTTCCTGATTCCGGAATGGTTCGACTATAGCCGGTATTCGCGGGATTCACATAAACAATATCGGTCATATCCAACACCGAATACGGATTATGTTTTACCCCATACGGTTGAATCGGATAGCCTTCATCGTCTATTTTCAGAACACGCGGCCCTGTATAGGCCAAATGCATCCATACTGAACCTGATCCTGGGCCGCCATTAAAAGAAATCAATAGCGGTCTTGATGCCCTGTCCTTTACATTGTTTCGAGTATAATAGGTATAGTGCAACGATGCGATGGGCTTGCCCATTTCGTCCCAAACAGGTTGTGTTCCTGTTTTTGCGGTGTAGCTAATCGGGGTACCGTTAATAGTCACATTATGTTGTGTGGTAATTACGGTGTCAATAGGCAGTTTTCTTTCTTGAGAGGTGCCATATTGAAATGCAAAGATCAATAAAGCGAATACTAGTGTAAACTTTTTCATTTTTCTATTCAAATTAGTCAGTTTTTAAAAATAGGCAAAAGGAGGCTCTAATTCAAGCATAAATTGAAATACCAATCGGCCCGTATCAGCGAATAATTTTCGTAGTTTTAAAGGCAAACAACCTTAGAAATCACAGAATGAAAAATATATCCCGAAGAACGTTTAACAAGAAATTTTCGCAAGGCCTTGCAGGTACAGCTTTACTCTCAGGCATGCCTTTGGCCTGTGGAATGAGCCTTGGAAACAAAGATGGAAAATTGGGCATTGCACTCGTAGGATTAGGAAGCTATAGTACCGGTCAACTAGCACCTGGTTTGGTCAATGCAGAACATTGCTATTTAGCCGGGATTGTAACGGGTACACCTGCTAAGGAGGCAAAATGGATGAAAGAATACAACATTCCGAAAGAGAATGTCTATAACTATGAGAACTTTGATGAGATCGCAAAAAATGACGCGATCGATATCGTTTATGTTGTTTTGCCCAATAGTATGCATGCCGAATTCTGTATTCGCGCGGCAAAAGCGGGAAAGCATGTGATTTGTGAAAAACCAATGGCGGTTAGCGTTGCCGAATGTGATGCCATTATTGAAGCTTGTGATAAGGCTGGTGTGAAGCTAAGTGTTGGTTATCGCATGCAATCGGATCCCTATACCAACGAGATTAAAAGATTGGTCAAGGAAAAAACATACGGTGATGTACATTATGTGGCTTCTGATGCAGCTTATATTTCAAGGGGAAACCCTGATCAATGGCGCTTGAATCATTCGCTTTCGGGAGGTGGAGCCTTAATGAATATGGGCGTATACTCGATTCAAAGTAATATCTATGGAACCGGTACCAACCCAATCTCCGTAGCTGCACAAGAGTTTAGCACCATGCCGGAATATTTTAAGGATACGGATGAAACCATTACGGCGCAGATGCAGTTTCCAAAAGGCGTTGTGGGTACAATGTTCACAAGCCATAATGCCAGCGCGAATAGGTTATTCGTTAATTTTAGAAAGGGATGGGCAGAGCTCAATCCTTGTCATAATTATGGTCCGTTGGCCGGAAGAACATCTGATGGAAAAGAAATCAAGTTCCCGCACAAAAGCCAACAAATGGTTCAGATGGATGACTTCGCGAAACATATTAAAACGGGAAGCACAAATTTTGCCCCGGGTGAAATGGGAAAACGTGACATGATCGTTGTCGAAGCTATTTACCAGTCAATAAAGGAAGGTGGGAAAACCATTGATTTGGATTTGGGAACTATGGGTATTGTCACGACATGACAGAATAAAAAAGCCCTCTTCCATTATCGACAAGGAAAAGGGCTTTAGAAGCAAAACAGAAATAACTAAGGCAAGGTTGCCAACTTTTTTTCGATTTTTTCTTTTGGTTTTGAATCGGTCAATGTTTTTAAAAATAAGACCAAGTTCCGTTGTTCTTCTTTTGTGAGATTGAGAGGGTCGGGGGGAAGTGTTTGGTATTCTAAATCAATTCCGATTCCAGCTCCACCACCACGATTGTAAAAATCAACTACTTCTTCTAAAGTTTCATATACTCCATTATGCATATAAGGAGCTGTTAGCTCAATATTACGGACGGTGGGCGTCTTAAAGAAGAATTTTCGTTCTTCAGTTCCGAAGATATGAAATCGACCTAAATCTGGGTCAATGATTGCGTTAATGGTATCATTGATTTCGGGAACCCCTAATAACTCTAATTCGGTATCCTTGTAGCGTGTTGGAACAGTACCGTTGAACACTGGTGCAAAGTGACATGTGGCGCATTTGGCCTTTCCCATGAACAAATTAAAACCTTGAATTTCATTCTGGGTTAGAGAATTTTCTACGCCATTAATATTCTTGTCGAATTTTGAATTGAACTTGTTGAGACTTCGAATATAGCTCGCGATGGCATTTCGAATATTGTAATCGTCGATCTTACCATCATACAGGCTATCAAACCTAACTTTATAATTTTCATTTCTGTATACAGCTTCCAACAGCGTTTTTAAGTTTGTATGAAACTCGGTATCACTATTCACCACAGAAACGATTTGCCCCTCAAGACTTCCTGATCTGCTGTCGTAAAAAAAGCCTTGTTGAAATGAAGAATAGGAAAGTGTTGGACTATTTCGAGATTGACCTTTAGACTTTGCCAACCCATCGGTAAAGGCCTTTGATTTAAGGTGGCATGTTGCGCAACTAATAGACCTGTTCTTAGAGAGACTGGTATCGTTAAAAAGGTCCTTGCCTAATTCGATATGGTCCTCTGAAATTTCCTGATTTTTATAGTCGGTAAAATATTTTGCA
Source organism: uncultured Maribacter sp. (assembly GCA_964614665.1). Classification (GTDB taxonomy): domain Bacteria; phylum Bacteroidota; class Bacteroidia; order Flavobacteriales; family Flavobacteriaceae; genus Maribacter_C. Next base: position 2,864 of record CAZTLZ010000188.1, on the reverse strand, counting down.
TTAAAGGTTTCTCCAGAAAATAGAGACTCTGCATCGTTTTGAATAACCATGGTAAAGGGGAATTCGACCTTCCAATCTGAGGCGGTCTCATTGCACAATTTCATTTGTGCGTGGGTTCTTTTCTTAATAAAACTGTACCTGTCAAAAGAACTGAAGTCGGACTGTTGTAGCGCTGTGATACTTCCCTTGATTTCATCCATCCATTTTAGGTACAGATCTTCATTTTCAAATTCAGGTTTTAGCAACTCCAGAATTTCTTTGATGCTTTGGTAAACAAATACAGCTTCTAAAAGAGATTGCTCCAAAACAGGTGAATCGAACCCCGTTATACCTGTTTGTGAAACTCGCATAATGGCATCTCGCAACATCCAAATCACATGATAAGGCTTTATGTGCGAAAAATTGGTATTCTTTTCAATCAATGCCAACCGATTACCGATTACATCTGCGGTTTTGTGAATGGTATTTAGATGCAAGCTGTCCGTGAATATAAATTCTTCAAGCACCTGGAAACTTTTGGGTTCGGCTATTTTTATATTTGTGGCATCCTCTTCTTCAACCTTTAGTATGTTCGGAGCGTTAAGAAACTTATAGTTTTCCGCGTTGTAAAAGGCCATTACGGGTTCCAGTCTTTTAAAATAACTACGTGAGATAAGGTAGTGCCTTTCGATATCATCCCGGTTTTTCGAAAGTATGAGACTGTCCATATATAATTTACATTCTCGTAGTTCCGAACGATATTTTTCCGCGATTTGGTTTCCCAGAGCTGATTTATTGTAGGCAACTAACTCCTTATCAGCTTGTCTGCACGATAAAAACAAAACAAAGAGGCCTAAAATCACATAGACCCCTTTGCTTGTACTATTTTGATTGTAGCTAATCATCTTTCTAGTTAGGCAGACCTTTAACAACAAACATTTGACTACCTTCCTTACGGCTTGACGGATCCGAATTTGCTAGGGGATCGGTAAAGGCAGAACCATCTGCAGGTTCCCAGCCATGATTTTGAGTAATCATGATGAATGAATCCTCCATCCCGATTGTTTCCGAAATATCTATCATCCCGGTAATTTCCCAGTTTCTATCCAAAGTACCCACTCCGTTATTTGAGGCGGCCTCTTGATCACATTCCAAAACAGTTTTCAATTCTCCGGTATTCAAATTGTACTGATATAACTGTGCATAGTGGCTTTTATCTGGGGTGTCAGGATATCCATTTGGATCTTCTTGAATGTAAGCGTAGTTTTTGGTAACAAGAATGTTATCAGGACTGTGGAATTCTTTAGCTTTTCCATCGAATTTATCACCATCCAACACACAGGTTATTGTTGCCTTTGTAGGATCCTCTTCAGAAAGAACAACTTTGTATACTCTACCATAAAGTGTTCCTTTACCAACAAGGCCATCTTTTTTACGTCCTGTAACCGCAAAGTATATTTCTCTCTGGTTAGCAGCAACCCCTCTTCTCCAATCAATGTCTTCCAACCTTGAAAAGCCCATAGCACCTTTGGCTTGTGCTTCGGCCTCTAGAAGTTCGATTTCTCTCTCTTCCATTTCAATGAACTCCGCCTCATAAGTTTCACCTTCGGCCATATCCATTTCATAAGTGATTCCTTCGGTAAGGACTTTTAGGGTATATAATCTACCACCGTTCAGATCACCGTGGTTTCCAACATACATTCCTAACTGACCTTGAGGAACTTCATCATCAGCATCATCATCACCGATGAATGCAACTGTTTTACCTGGAAAAGCATCTTTACCTAATACCACGGCATTTTCAACTGACCATTGGCCAAAAGCTGGTAACATCGAAGCAATACCGGCATTTGAAGCACTCTTATATGGATCGGTTACAAAAACACCTTTTGAAGATCCTCCCCATTCACCACCAGAAAGATACATTGGTCCAAAACCGTGTTCTTCAGGAGTAATCATTGAACCTGAACATTGTGCAGTATTAGCGGTGGCTTGGGCGTTTAGAATATAATCTCCCTTTACCGGTTTAAAACTTTCATCAAATTTTATACGGGCAACCGAATAATCAGCTTCAATGTTATTGATTAAAGTATAAGTACCGTCGGCCTCTTTCAATAATCCGGCTCCATCTGCCATCGAACCATAAACGAAATTTGGAGATTCTGGTAATTTATCACCAGAGCTTAAAACCGAGTAGATTTTTACATTGTTAAATTCAGGTGCCATTTTGAAAAATGACGGTGTGTCAGAATGGTTCATAAGAACCACTCCTTTTGCTTCTTCTTCGCCACCGTCATCACCACCGCCGATAAAATCATCTAATCGATCGCATGAAGTGAAAGAAACTAGCCCCGCAAGGAGAAGTACATTTGAAATCTTTTTCATTTTTAAAAGTGTTTTTAGGTTATACTATTTGATGGTAAAATTAGGGGGCGGTGTTTATGTTAGTTTTAACTGAATATTTTTTTTTGTGAGTGATTTTGGCTAAAAATATTATGATATCGTTACTACTTAGATTAATTCCGAATAATGTTTTAAAATATTGATATTCAAGTTTTTAAATAAAATCTATAAGAGTGGAAGGCATTTATTTTGAAAGTTGGCATAACGTAATCATGTGTTTCAGTTTACAATTGGGTAACTTTTTCATTTATGTGGGGTCTTCATTTTGAGGACATCTCTACCTCCCATTTTTAGGCAGAATGAGCCTCACAAGAACAGCTCTTTTCTCTGTTGCAGCTTGTATATAAGAACAGGGTTTAATTTACATTTCAAGCCATTATTTAAACTTGTGTTTACCAAGAATTAAAAATGTATTTAAGATGTTGACTTGTTAAAAATCTAATTTTCCAGTGCAATTATGAGAATATAAAATACGCACAATG
>CAZTLZ010000187.1:0-6734 GCA_964614665.1 uncultured Maribacter sp. | reverse complement strand
TTGTCAATAGGCTCTGTACTGGTGTGAACAGTAACCGATTCTGATGAACCTTTTACAAATGTTACTGATATATGCGGACTAACGATTACTTTGTTAAAATTGTCAACTGAAGTATTCTTTACCTGTGAGAACGAATTAAATGAGAATAGTGCGAAACTGATGATGAGCAGTTTCGCACTGAAATTTTTGATCGATGATTTCATAATTGTTCGTTTTTTGAATGATGAATAAACCCCCTTCTTTTAGACCATGTGATTAAATCATGGCCCCTATCTCTCTATTCTTGCTTTCGGTCACAATCTGGCCATCGAACAGATTCACTACCCGGTGAGCATAATGTGAGTCACGATCAGAGTGTGTTACCATCACGATTGTAGTACCTTCTTGGTTCAATTCGGTCATAAGGTTCATTACCTCGATTCCGTTTTTAGAATCAAGGTTACCCGTTGGCTCATCCGCCAAAATCAACTTTGGATTGGTAACTACCGCTCTTGATATAGCGACACGTTGCTGTTGACCACCTGATAATTGCTGCGGAAAATGCTTTTCTCTATGCGCGATTTTCATACGTTCTAGTACCTTCATTACTTTTTCACGACGTTCTTTTTTCCCCATTTTCATATAGATCAATGGCAATTCAACATTTTCGTAAACAGTAAGTTCATCAATGAGGTTAAAGCTTTGGAATACAAAACCTAAATTACCTTTACGCAATTGGGTGCGTTGACTTTCTTTAAGGCCACCCACTTCATGACCTGCAAAATTGTAGCTGCCATCTGTAGGGTTGTCCAGCATACCGATAATATTCAAAAGGGTAGATTTACCACAACCAGAAGGTCCCATTATGGCAACAAACTCGCCTTCCTCAACTTTAAGGTTAACACTGTTCAATGCCAAAGTTTCTACTTCTTCAGTCTTAAAGCTCTTTTTTAAATCCGTTATTGTTATCATATTTTCCATTGGTTTCTCTTTTAAAGACTCTTACTATTATTTGATGTTACTGTTTGCTCCTTATTTTAACACTATTCTTTCGGCCTCGCCGAAATTGTCATAGTTACTTGTTATTACACTCTCACTAGGTTGTAAGCCTTCTAGAACTTCATAGAATCTAGAGTTTTGTTTTCCTATTCGGATATTGCGTTTTATAGCTTCATCTCCTTCTGGCCCTACGACGAATACCCATTGCCCGCCTGTACTTTGAAAGAAACTGCCTTTGGGTAATAGCAATGCATCACTAGACTCACCCAACTGTAATTTAATGTTGTAACTCTGCCCTGCACGTATTGTTTCAGGCTTGTCTTTGGTAAAAACAAGATCTACCTTGAATCTTCCGTTTCTTACTTCTGGATATACCTTTCGCAAACGAAGTGGATATTCTTTTCCGTTACGTTCAAAAGAAGCAGTAAGGTCACGCTTTACACGATCGATATAGTGTTCGTCTATTTCAGCTTCTATTTTATAATCGGTCAATACATTGATCTGGCCGATGCGTTGCCCTTGAGAGATATTCTGACCAATTTCTGCATCCAAAAAGCCCAATTGACCATCTGACGGTGCCCTAACATTAAGGTGATCCAAACGTTGGTACACCATTCCCAATGTTTTTTTCATACGGGCCAGATCAGCATCCAGTCCGGTCAATGATGTTGTACGCATTTCAGCATCATTGGCTGTCTGTACCTCTACTATTTCATATTGCTTTTTAGATAGCTCATAATTTTCCTTGGAAGTCAGGTATACTTCTTTTGATATGAGTTCATCATCATAAAGCGCCTTGTTCTGATCAAAATTCCGTTTTAACTTTTGAAGTTCGTTACTTGCGGTTGCCAATGCCTTACGACCGTCATACTGGCGCGAATCAAAATCCAACCTTGTTTGTCTAAGGTTATTCTGCTTCAGAGCCATATTACTCTCACTACTCAATATCTGCTCATAAAGATTCGTGTTTTCCAACTTTAGGATAATGTCTCCCTTCTTTACCATGGCGCCTTCTTCGATCAACTTTTCTGAAACACGCCCGCCCTCATAGGCATCCATATATATAGTGGTAATAGGGGCAACGTTACCATTTATGGTAATGTAGTCATCAAACTTCCCTTGGGTTACCTCAGCTATGGTGAGCTTGTCTTTTTCTGTTCTAAAGGTTGAGACCGAACTAGCAAATAGTAGTCGGTACACTAAAAACAGGGCTAACAAACCACCTGCTATATAACCGTAATGCTTTGGTCGTAGTCCCTTTTTCTTTTCGAGTTGTATATCCATCTTAATTTATTAATCTTTCTAGTTTATATTAAATACAGGCAATCCACCATAAAAATCAAGTGTTTTCTCGTTTACCCGATATTGCATTCTTTTCTGTAAATTTTCGTTTTGGGCAGCCCCAAATAGGTTTTTAGCTTGAAAAAGTTCCAATGCACTTATCAATCCTTTTTCATATTTCTTTTGGGCAATCTCAAAAGCAAGTTCTTGCAATTTCACTTTTTCTGTACTCTGATTCATTTCTGCTTCTAGAGCATTATGTTGCTGTACCAACTCTTGAATAATTTTAAATAGTTCTTGTTCTTGGATTTCAACATTATTCCTTTCTCTCAACATGCTTATTTTCTGCTGCTTCACCGCTGAACGTCTTGACCACCTATAACTTATAGGGATTTCTATGGATGCTCCGATATAATGGGAGGCGTTATCCCTTATCTGATTTTTAAAGGGAATTATCACGCCCAAGGAATCAACTGTAGTCTCATAATACCCTGTATTGTAACCTGAAAATATAGACACCAATGGGAAAAGTCTTCCTCTGGCTGCGGCCAACTGTTTCTTGGCAGCCTTAGCCCTTAATTGTTGTGCTTTCAACATGGGTATAAATTCTTTCGCCTTGTTAAATACAGAATCTACTTGCACTTCTTCCTGACTTTTAACCGCTAACTCAAAGTCTTCTTGCAGTGTAATATCGGTAACCCCTTCTAGATTCATAGCTTGTAATAAAGCTAGTTTGGCTGCCGCAAGAAAATTCGTGTTCTGTGTGACCAATAACTTATCGCCCAAGAGTGTGGCATCTGCATCATAAAGGTCCGAACCTGCCTTTATACCTAACTCTATTTGTTTTTTTACAAGGTCATAATTATTCTGTGATATGGTTTCTTGTTCATATGAATTCTTCAATAGTCCTTCATAAAACCGAATGTCATAATATGCGGACATCACTTTAAATGCCAACAGGAATTTTTCTTGCTGTACATCTTCCTTTGCTGCCTTGTACAAAAACTTGGACGCCTTAATGGAATTTATCTTTTGAAAACCTTCAAAAACGCTAATGCTAGCATTTAGCGAATAATTGTTATTGAAAAAGTCTGAATTGACAATATCATTGGTAAAAGGATCCGTTGACCGTCCATAGCTAATGACATAATTTGAAGAAGCACCCACCGTTGGCAGTAAGTTTCTAATCGATTGTCTATACGTTTCCTTACCTGAATCTTTTGCATAATCCATATCTTTCAACTGTAGATTATGTTCTAAAGCATGGGAAATACACTCCTCTAAAGTCCACCTCTCTTGAGCCCTAAGGTGTACCCCTAGAACAAGAAAAAATAAGACCGCTATTTTAATTTTTTGAATCATCATTATAATTGCTATGCCAAACTCTTTACTATATATGTGCCAAAATATTAACATGTTGATTGTCAATATTTTATAAAATTTTACAATTTCAATTCTAAGCTCAACTGTAAAACTATTTTACAGTTATTGTCAAATTATTGGACAGATACCCTACTATTATTAATTTCAATTTGTAGCTTTAGCTTCGCTTTAAAAGCATATACATGATAGATGCCAAAATTTTGGTCATTGATGATAATAAGAGTGTTCTAAGTGCCATGGAAATTCTCTTGCAGTTTGAATATAAAAGTGTTCAGACCGTATCGAACCCTAATCAGATTTCCTCCTTTCCAAATTTTTCCGAACTAGATATTATTCTCTTGGATATGAATTTTTCTGCTGGTGTAAATACTGGTAATGAAGGCCTATACTGGCTTCGGGAAATCAAAAAAAAATCATCGTATGTTTCTGTTATAATGATGACCGCCTATGGCGCTATTGATTTGGCGGTAGAAGCTCTTAAAGAAGGAGCTTCCGACTTTATTTTAAAACCTTGGAACAACGAACGATTATTGGCTACCGTTAAATCTGCCTATGAGCTTGGAAAATCGAAAAAAGAGGTTCATCAACTCAAGCAGAAAGAAACCAATTTAAAGCAAGTAATCAATCAAAATAAGGATCACATCATAGGTGATTCCGAAGCACTGAATTCAGTTCTTAAATTGGTTCAAAAAATTGCCAAAACAGATGTAAATGTACTGGTTACCGGAGAAAACGGAACCGGAAAGGAGCTTATCGCCAGGGAACTACATAAATCATCCGCTAGAAGTACCGAAGTTTTTATTTCCGTGGATATGGGTTCTATTTCCGAAAACTTGTTCGAAAGTGAATTGTTCGGCCATGTTAAGGGCTCGTTCACAGATGCAAAAGAAGACCGTGCAGGGAAGTTCGAAGCAGCAAACGGCGGCACTCTTTTTCTAGATGAAATAGGCAATCTATCACTACAAACACAAGCTAAACTACTTTCCGCGATTCAAAATAGGGTAATCGTTCGAGTGGGATCTAACAAGCCTATCGGTGTTAATATTAGACTTATTTGTGCTACCAATTGTAATCTGGATAAAATGGTGGTAGATGGCCTCTTCAGAGAGGATCTATTGTATCGAATAAATACGATTCGGGTAAACGTACCTCCACTTCGAGAACGCGGGAACGATATTCTTGTATTGGCCAATTTCTACCTTACGAAATTTGTGAACAAATATGGCAAACAAGGCCTTAAAATAAATCAAGCCGCCCAAGAAAAATTAATGACATACCCTTGGCCTGGTAATGTTAGAGAGTTGTTGCATACCGTTGAACGTGCCGTGATATTATCAGAGGACAATGTTCTGAAGCCAACGGACTTCTTATTGGAAATAAAAGATGCTGTTCAACTGGAAAACGAACCGAATACCCTGGAAGAGATGGAACTGCTAATGATTACGAATGCGCTTCATCAAAACAATGGCAATTATAGTGCCGCGGCTGAACAGTTGGGTATTTCCAGGCAAACCCTATACAACAAACTAAAAAAATCAGATAAATAATGGTAAGTCGTAACATTTATCTACAACTGATTTTTCGAATCATTTTAATCGTATTGACCGTTGTCATATCTACATATTCATTTTTTGAAGGGCACTACCTTGTGGGTAGCATTGGTTTGCTATTTTTAATTGCACTTACCATTGCTTTGATTAAATATGTTAATCAGACCAACCGTAAAATAGCCTACTTTTTCGATGCCATAAAAAATGAGGACTTTACCTTACGTTTTCCTGAAAAGCTAAGTGTAAAGTCATTAGAGGAGCTCAATCACAGCCTGAACACCCTTAATGCCATGATTCAGGAAATCCATCTAAAAAAACAAGCTCAGGAACAATATTATCAAGAAATAATAAAGCAAGCAGGTATTGGCATATTGACCTTTAACAAAAAAGGCCATATCCTTTTTGCCAATCCTCGAGTAGAACAACTGTTCAGGCATAAACCTCTAAACCATATTAAACAATTAAGCCGTGTTGATGCAAAACTTTATCAACTATTTCTGAATATGAAACCATTTGAACGTAAACTGGTTCAATTGACCAATGAACGTGAAAAAAGCCAGATTGCCTTGAAATCTACAACAATCAACTTGAACAAAGAAGAACTCATGCTGGTCGTTGCACAAGATATTCACCAAGAATTGGATGAAAAGGAAACGGATTCATGGATTAAGCTAATTAGGGTACTCACCCATGAAATCATGAATACTATAACCCCGATTACCTCAATTTCTGTATCGGTCTTAAAATATTTTAAGACAGAAGGCGGAAAATTGAAAACCGATTTTAAACCAGAACATATTCAGAACGCTGCAAAAGGACTTGAGGTCATCAAGGACCAAGGGGCAGACCTAATGGAATTTGTACAGTCTTATCGCAGTTTTCTGAGCTTACCAAAACCAGATAAAAGCCTCATCAAAGCAAAACGTTTGTTGGATAAGGTCAAAGTCTTAATGAGTCAGGAAAATGACAGCGGGCACATAGCTTTCGAAGTTCTTGTACGACCTGACAATCTTGAACTCTATATTGATGAAAAGCAAGTTTCTCAAATATTGATCAACCTCAGCAAGAATGCGCTTCAATCTTTACATGGACAGGAAAATGGTAAGATTAAAATTTTAGCCGGACTCTCAAAGGACGGCAAAAAATATATTCAAGTCATAGATAATGGCCCGGGCATACCTCCTGAGCTAGTAGACGAAATTTTCGTGCCTTTTTTCACGACAAAAGATTCCGGCACCGGTATTGGGCTTAGCCTTTCAAAACAGATTATGCATCTACACGGAGGTACCATGAAGGTGCATTCGATTCCATCTAAAGAGACATCCTTTGTGCTGTTGTTCTAGGGGAAGATGCTTCATCGCTGTATATAGAGTACAACCCAATACCTGCTCTTATACCTGTTGATCATGTGCATCTTGCTATCCTCTAAGACCCCACAATGAGACTATAATCAACAAAATGGGTGATGATGATGATGATTCTCATCCTACAACTCGATTATTTGAATTTGTTTGCTCTCTTATCGATTAAGATATATATACC
>CAZTLZ010000186.1:0-6812 GCA_964614665.1 uncultured Maribacter sp. | reverse complement strand
AACTTTCAATCCGACAGGCAGATAACAAGTTTTTCTTGGAGAGCAATTTATCCAAATCCAAATTAGCTTTCGAAACAACCTCTGAAAAGGATAAAACCACTGCTATCACCAAATGTGTAGTTCATAAGAAAATAGATCTATTGGTAATCGTAAACTCAAGGCATTCATATATGGAAGATATGCTCTACCAATCTACCATTGATACAATTGGGTTGCACTTGAAAATACCATTTCTGGTGCTCCAAAATATTGCACGTTGAACCTTAAAAAGATACTCATGAAAAAAATAATATTACCTACCGATTTTTCAAATAATGCATATAACGCTATTGAATATGCTTTGAAGCTATTCAAGGAGGAAGAATGTACCTTTTATCTACTCCACACCTACACCCCTGTAATTTATCAACCCGAGTACACTTTAGGTAACCCAGGACAGGTTGGCCTAGCAGAGGAATACCAAGCCAATGCATTAATGCAACTAGAAGAACTGCAGGCTACTTTGATTACCCAGTTCAACAATACTAAACACAAATTCGTCTTACATGCTGCCTTCAACATATTTGTTGACGAGGTATTAAAAACCATAGAAAAAGAAAATATCGACTTGGTAATCATGGGTACACAAGGCGCGACCGGAGCTAAGGAAATTTTGTTGGGTACGCATACCGTGCATCTTATTAAGAGAGTGCATTGTCCGGTTATTGCCATTCCTTCCAAATTTGAATATGAAAAACCGAAAGAGATTTTATTTCCTACCGATTATGAGGTTGATTATGAAAAAGAACAGCTACAACAACTCTTAGATATTGCACAAAGCCATATTTCAAGTATTGAAGTAATACATGCTTCTTCCGGTTACGATTTGAATAAAGAACAGTTGGAAAACAAGCAAAAACTTAACTATTTACTTGCCAATACCGCTCATTTATTTCATGATCTTCCCAATCAGGGTATCATCGATGCCATCAATAACTTTCAATTGAAAAAACGAATGAACCTATTGGTAATGATTCGCAATAAACATACGTTTTTTGAGCGTTTGTTCATTGAACCGGTCATTAAGAAGATAGGTTTTCATATTAGGATTCCGTTTATGGTAATTCCACATAACGTTAAAAATTAAAAAATGAAGAATATACTAGTCGCAACCGATTTTTCATTCAACGCCTACAATGCGGTTTTTCACGCTACTCAAATACTTAATGGCAAATCTGGTGTTTTTTATTTGCTAAATGTATATGACGAGCAAACTCCCCTACTAAGTAATAGTTTTGGCAAAAATTTGTTACAGCAGTTGGCTGACGAATCAAACGAAGGACTTCAAAATACTTCTCATAGAATAAAACTGGACGATACCGACCCTGAACATGCTTTCGAAACAATTTCAAGAAATGGGGACTTGACAAATCAAATTTCAAGAACCATACAAGAAAAAGAAATTGACCTCGTAGTAATGGGCAATAGTGGTTGTTCAGAAATAGAAGCAATATTTTTGGGAAGTAACGTACTGAGAACTATCGGAACCGTAAAAAAGTGTCCGATTTTGACTATTCCCAAAGAGATTGATTTCAAACCGCCCAAAGAAATCGCATTTGTAACCGATTTCAAAAGTTACTTTGACGCGGGGTTGCTTGAGCCATTACGATTTATGGCCGAACAATTTGGAAGTAAGATACGTATTATGCATATCAACGAAGATGAGAGATTGACGGAAGCTCAGCATATCAATCGAGGGGTTTTACTAGAATATTTATCCGACTTCAAATATAGCCTGAACTGGATGCCTTTGTTCAAGAGCAAATCTACCGCCATAAATGATTTTTTAAAAGAAATGAATATTGATATGCTTGCTATGGTAAATTACGAACACAGCTTTTTGGAAAGAATAAGTCGTGAGCCCGTCATTAAGCGAGTGGCCTTTGATTTGAACATTCCCTTTTTGGTAATTCCATATTAAGACTGATCATCGTCATTTCAGAACTGACTTTGTCATTATAGTTTTACGTCATAATCGAAAATATAATGTCATGGACAAAAGAATATTACTACCTACGGATTTTTCGAAAAATGCATTAAACGCTATTCGCTATGCCTTGGATTTATACGAAGACCAAATCTGTGATTTCTATTTCTTAAATGCATATCAAGTTAATGGTTATTCCATTGATACTTTCATGGTTCCTGAACCTGGCGAAAAAGCTTATGAAGCCGCCCAAATGGAGTCTCAAAATGGGTTTGAAAAGCTTATGGATATTCTGAAGCTACACAACAACAACCCAAGACACACCTATCATACCGTTTCCACTTTTAATTCCCTTTTACACGCAATTAAGAGCACAATTGCCAAACATGATATTGATATTGTGATTATGGGCACAAAAGGAATGACGGGTGCAGATAGCGTAATCTTTGGTACGAATACCGTAGATGCAATGGAGAAGGTTACCGAATGTCCGGTAATGGCAATTCCAGAAAATGTGCGTTTTACGGCGCCAAAAGAAATTGTTTTTCCAACAGATTACAAAACGAATTTTAAACGTAGAGAGCTCAATTATCTCCTTGATATCGCATTATATCATAAGGCGATCATACGTGTCTTACATATTGAAAAAGAGACCAAATTGAACCGTAATCAGATGAGTAATAAAGAATTACTTGAATCAATCCTCGAAGGTACAGAGCATAGTTATCATACTTTGAAAGACTTAAAAGTACAATCGGGTATAAGTGCCTTTATTGAAAGCAGGGAAAGTGATATGATAGCCTTTGTAAACAAAAAGCATAATTTCTTCGGAAGCATGTTGTCAAGGCCTTTGGTAAAAGAAATGGGATACCGTTCAAAAATACCAGTACTCACTTTGCACGATATATCTTAAATCAATAAGAAAATGAAAAACATAGGTATTTGGATGGATGTGCGAAAAGCACATGTCATAGAATTGACAGAAGAAAGAGAGCATATGAAAACCTTCCTTTCAGAAGTTGAAGATTATCACCCAAAGGGAGGTTCAGGTACAAGATTAAAAGGTGGCCCTCAAGATGTTGTACAAGACAGTAGATACTTGGAGCGCAAAAAAAATCAGATGAGAGGTTATTTCAGGATTCTTGCTGAAGCAATCAAAGATGCGGATTCGATTGCATTATTTGGACCAGCGGAGACTGCTGAAAAATTCAAAAAGGAACTAAGTAAAAACCAAAAAAATCTCGCAGCAAAAATTAAAACCGTGCGTCGAGCTGATAGTATGACAGACAATCAGGTCAAGGCATTGGTCAAAGATTTTTATAAAACCATGGTCTAGGTATATCAAGTGGATATACATCTTAAAAACTAAATCCATTGGAAGAAGAGAGCATCAACATTACGAAATCCTCTGGCGAGGAAGTCAGGTTTTCAATTGAAAAACTACGCAATTCATTAAAGCATAGTGGCGCTGATGACAAACTGGTAAAGCAAATTGTAAATATCGTACGTGATGAGTTGTATCAAGGTATTTCTACAAAAGAAATTTATAATAGGGCCTTTTCACTTTTAAAAAAGAAGAAGTCGGTTTTCGCTTCTAAATACAAACTAAAAAAAGCCATTTATGAGTTGGGGCCGACCGGCTTTCCGTTTGAAAAGTTCGTAGCTGCAATTTTGAACTACTCTGGTTATACCACCGATGTTGGAAAAATAATGCCTGGAATCTGTGTAGATCACGAAATAGATGTTTTTGCCGAAAAGAATGGTACAGTGAGTATTATCGAGTGTAAATTTCATGGTGAAGAAGGTCGCAATTGCAATGTGAAAGTACCCTTGTATATAAATTCAAGATACCAAGATGTAAAGCGACAATGGGAAAAACGTAAGAACACAACAAAAAAAATGGGTCCAGGTGGTGTTGCAACGAATACCCGTTTTACCAAAGATGCCCTTGCTTATGGAAATTGTATCGGTTTGAGTCTGTTAAGCTGGGATTACCCTAAAGAAAATGGTTTAAAAGATAGAGTTGACCGTCTTGGTCTCTATCCTATTACCGTGTCTCACCTACTCACAAAACGGGAAAAGAACTTCTTATTGAGCCGAGATGTTATTCTATGCAGGCAATTGGCTCATGATAAATTCTTTTTAGATCATTTGGGTATTTCAGAAATTAGAAAGGACAAAATTTTAAAGGAAATCGGGATGCTTTGTAATCAATAGAAAAAGCGACGGGCATAATGAACAAAGTGAAAATCCATTTCTTAGGTGCATCGGGTACTGTAACCGGCTCCAAATTCTATTTGGAAACACTCGAACAAAACATTATGGTCGACTGTGGTATGTTCCAAGGTTTGAAAGAGTTGCGAAAAAAAAATTGGCAAACACTTCCAATCGATGTCTCCAAAATAGATGTGGTCCTTTTGACCCACGGACACTTAGATCATACAGGTTATTTGCCAAGATTAGTGAAAGAAGGATTTGAGGGCAAAATCATTGGAACTGCCCCTACCCTTTCCATAACTTCCATAATATTGATGGATAGCGCCAAAATCCATGAAGAAGAAGCAGAACGCACTAACAAGGAAAGTTACTCCAAACATAAACCAGCGCTACCTTTTTATACGTTAAGGGAAGCTGAAAAAGCTATCGACTTATTTGCTACTGAAAAAAAAGACACCTGGATAAAACTCTCCAAAAATATAAAGTTCCGATTCAGATACAACGGTCACATCATCGGTGCTACTTTTATCGAACTTGATATTTTTGGGAAATTGTTCGTGTTTTCAGGAGATGTTGGTAGAACTGAAGATCTACTACTATCATCTCCCGAACATCCAAAGTGGGCAGATTATTTGTTTTTGGAAAGTACTTATGGCAATAAGTTGCATCCTACGGAAGATGTAGAAGAATTATTGGTCGCCCTCATAAAAAACACCATCGAACAAAGAGGTAATCTGATTATCCCTTCTTTTGCCGTGGAGCGTCTACAATCTTTGATGTACATGCTTTGGAAATTGTACAAAAAGAACCGAATTCCCAATATTCCACTATTCATTGATAGCCCAATGGGGAACAATGTTCTAGCAGTTTTCGAAAATCACCCTGATTGGCATAAGTTGCCATTGAATGAATGTCGAGCTATGTGCGAACATTTCAATATCATCACTTCTTATAAAGATACCTGGAAAACGATTGATGACCCCAGGCCTAAAGTGGTTATCGCCGGAAGTGGGATGGTCACAGGCGGACGCGTATTGACCTATCTCAGACAAATGGTCGATACTCCTTCAACAACAGTCCTATTGGTTGGATACATGGCCGAGGGTACGCGAGGCAGACAACTATTGGAAGGTGCTCACGAAATCAAACTGTTTGGAAAGTACATTCCGGTAAAGGCCAAAATAAAACACTTAGAGAGTTTATCTGCCCATGCAGACCAGTCTGAATTGCTGAACTGGTTGGGTGAAATCGGAAACTTTCCTGAAAAAGTATTCTTAATTCACGGCGAATCTATTGCACTAGATACTTTTAGAGTCAAACTCAAAGATGTATTCGGTTGGAATGTACATATTCCTAAAATGTCCGAGCGTATGGAAATCCCTATTGCTACAAAGCTGCCCAACCTGACTGACTAAAATCATTTCAAGAGCTTTTTTTCTGGAGTATTTTCATGAAAACAACTATTGAAATGAACAAAGATCAATCGTTTACTAAAAATGAACAAGCAGAAAAGGTAGATCGACTGCATGTAGAATTAAAGCAATGGCAATCAAATCTTCGTTTTATGGAAGACGAAATGATTTTCGTAGACCATCTTCTAAAATCGTATATTTTTCAACCCAATACACCAAACCTTTTCGAACGAATTCAAGATTACCTGTTTCGTCTTAAAAAAGAGAAGAAAGAAAGAACAAAATTTGCCCTACAAATTGCCAAACATGAAGGTGATTTAAGTGGTATGTTAGAGTGTATCGATGATAATTGTGATTTGCTCTACTACCAAAAGCATGAGACGTTAAAAGCAGGGATTACAGGGTGTACGGGAAGTTTTCAGCAGTTAAAATCGGAAATATTCAGCTATGCTGTTGGTATTTTAAAAAAACGGAAGCCTAGTTGATGAAATCCAAATTTCAACCTGACCAAAATCATTTCTGTTCATCTTTTACTCTTATAAATTAGTACTGCAAATAACGGAATTGTTAACCCTAAAAAATCGAACACTATGTCACTTATGAAATTCAACAAAAACCGTCTTCCCTGGAGCAACGACCTTGTCGATTTCTTTGAACGCGATACTTTATTTAATCATGATTTTTTCAATCTGGAAAAATCACTACCTGCCATGAATGTAAAAGAACATGACAACGATTTTGAAATCGAACTGGCATCGCCCGGCTTTGAAAAAAAGGATTTTGAAATTACGCTGAACGAGGATGTTCTTGAAATATCCGCAGAAAAAAGTAGAGAGGAAGAAGAGAAGGAAGACGATTACACCCGAAAGGAATTCAACTATCGCTCATTCAGACGATCTCTCCAATTACCTAAAACCGTAGATGATTCGAAAGATGTAAAAGCGACCTATAAAAATGGAATCCTTAAACTTCAACTCATGAAAAAAGAAGAGACAAAGGAGAAACCCAAACGGGTAATCAAAGTAAACTGATATGTGGTACGCGGCAAACGTCAAGAACCCAATTTGTTGCATTTTCCGTACATCAACTTCAATTTGAACAGCGATGAAAAGGTATAAATACATAGAATGGTTGAATGCCGAGGAAATGCACGAGGAATCTATGCTATGGTTTTCAGAATTGAACTTTATAAGAGATGAGCAATTTTTCTTGAATAA
>CAZTLZ010000185.1:0-6829 GCA_964614665.1 uncultured Maribacter sp. | reverse complement strand
AAAGCTTCTTAAACTGCATGAGTTCTTCCAGCTTTTTGAAATATTCATTGGCCTTGCTGAAGGGTTTTTTTGATTTCGCATGAAGCTCTTTGATTCGCTGTGCGCAAAGTGCGGCAATGATGTTCAATAAGTACAAATGTTTCTCTGTAAAAAATGCCACATTTGGATGTTCCGAGTCGAGGACTCCGAAGAGTTTGTCATTGATTAGAATGGGAACACAGATTTCTGATAATCTAGATGTATCGTCAACAATGTATCTTGGGTCTTTGGAGGTATCATTAATAATTTCTGCCGATTTTGAAATAGCGACACTACCTACAATTCCTTCTCCTAAGTCAAGCCTGATCTGGTTGTATATGTGTTCGTCACTCGGATTTTTGATGCCATATGCTGCATGTTGGGTCAATTCAAGTTTCAGGGGGTCATATGTATAAATAACGCAATCGACTAGACCTAAGCGGTGTATTACGTTTTTGGTAATGTCCCATAGTATTTCGTCAACGGATTCTTTCGTCTGTAAAGAAGTTGAAAAAAAGCTAATGGCCTTAATTTCCTCTAAGGTGCTCAATGTATTATGATCGTTCATCATCCAATAGTTTTAAATCATTAGAACCTGAAGGCAATACCTTTAGGTCAAATTGATTTGAGCTAGTTTTGATGATCTTAATGCAGATGGTCAAGTATGGAGGAACACTTGGCCTTTTTGGTCGAAGACAAAACTATATTGGATTGAAAAAAGGCATCAGGACTACTGTTGCCAATATTTGGAAAATGTTTTTCGAAATGATTAATTTCCTTGGATTATTGTTGTCTGAAAAGTTGTTTGAAAAAACGTAATATGATGATTTATAAATCTTTACGTGTTTCACTGGGGGGATGACCAAAAGTCTTTGAATAAAGTCGTGAAAAATAAGCAGGGTCTTCAAACCCGACCTCATAAGCTACTTCTGAGACATTTTTATTAGAGGTTTTCAATAGCTGATGAGCCTTTTGAAGTTTCACGGTTTGCACAAAAGCAGTTGTTGATAAGTCGGTTAAGGCCTTCAACTTTCGGTGTAAATGGCTTCTACTGATACCTAAACTTCTGCAGAGGTGTAGAATTCCGAACGAGCTATCATCGATATTTTCTTCGATGAGTTTTTTCACCTTTTCCACAAAATGGTTGGTTTTACCATTGGTTTTGCCAGTCGCGCCGTCCCAAAATTCTGTGTTGCGGAATTTTTCGCGAAGTAGTTCGCGCTGTTCGAGCAGTTTTTCTATGCGAAGTAGTAGTTCCTTTTCATCAAAGGGTTTTTCCAAGTAGACATCTGCACCGTGTTGTAATCCTTGTAACTTTGATTCGGCATCTGATTTGGCGGTAAGCATGATTACCGGAATATGGTCTGTTATGGGGTCTGATTTTATTTCGTGACAGACCTCAAAACCATGTTTGCCTGGAAGCATGAGATCGGTAATCACTAGGTCGGGTACCGTTTCCAATATGTTTTTTAAACCGGAGTCGCCCGAATGGTCAAAGTGCAACTGATAATCTTGTTTTAGGATAAAACCTAAATAGGAACAAATATCAAGGTTGTCCTCAATAATCTGAATAACCGGAAGCTCTCCGGAAATCGTGCTAGGATTGGGTAAAAGGCCATTTTTATTAGTACCCGTTAGTCCCGAGTTATTATCGTATGAAAAATCTTTGCTCGTGTTGTGAACAACTGGCAGTGATACTTTAAAGCTACTACCATGCCCCAATTTGCTTTCCACCGTAATGGCGCCGTTCATAAGCGTTATTAGTTCTTTGATAAACGACAGCCCGATACCTGTACCCCCTAATTGATCTTTACCTTGATGGTAGCGATCAAAAATGAATTTCAGTTCTTCTTTTGAGATACCAACACCATTGTCTTTGACAATAAATTGACATAGAGAACCTTCTTGTGATACCTGAAGATAAACATCACCCTTAACATGCGTATTTTTAATGGCGTTTGAAACTAGGTTGGTCAAGATGTGTTTTACTTTTTGGGCGTCGAAATCCATATAGAGGGTATCCTCAGTTCCTAAAAAGTGTAATCGTATTTCTTTTGCGCTGGCTAAAGATTCGAATGAACTCAAGAGATATTTTAGGTAGAGAATAATATCACCATGAGCCATATCCAGGTCTAATTTACCCACCTCTAATTTTGAAAGGTCTAGAATTTGATTGATCAAGTCATTTAGTTCTTCACTATTTCGAATAATGATATTGGCCGATTTGTCTATTTCATTCTTTCTCTTTTTACGAAGATTACGGGCCATTCCTAAAATGATGGTCAGAGGTGTTTTTAGTTCATGGGCCACATTGTTGAAAAATTTGGTTTTAAAGGTGTCAAGCTCCTGAAGCCTATTTTTCTCGGCTCGTTCCAATCTTCTATTGAGCAAGTACTTGTGAGTCACAAATGCCAAAGATATCAGCAGCAGAAAATAACTTATAAAGGCTAAATTTGAACTCCACCATGGGGGTTTGATAGTGAATTTCAAGCGTATGGTATCGGAAGTAAAGTCTAGATCCGGATTAATGGCCTTAACTTCAAGACTATATTTGCCTGGGGGTAGGCTGTTGAATGTAATACTCCGTTCGTTACCATTGTTTTGCCAAGTTTTGTTCAGTTTATCGACCTTGTATTTATAGTTTGTTTTTTCTGCCAAGTGATAATTCAACGTGGTGTAATTTACTTTAAACGAGCTTTCGTTATGGTCAAAAATGAATTCACTTTGGTCCGTTTCGAAGGGCTTTATTTGATTATCCTCAGATAGGGAAGACAATTCGATCGACGTAAAGAAAAAGTCGATTTTGGGTTTGATGAAATCTTTAATTAAGATTGGGTTTATAACTTCAACCCCATTGTCGGTTCCGAAGAAAAGCAGTCCATCTTTGTTTTTAAACGCAGAGGACAATAAAAAATTACTACTCTTCAACCCATCTTCTTGACCGAAAAAATTGAATACTGCGGTCTTTGGATTTAATTGAAAAATACCGTTTCCAACGGTACTTCCCCAGATGTTTCCGAAATCATCTTCTACCAAAGCCATGATTTTTTCATCCTTTAGTCCATCATTCTTTAGGTATCGTTTTACAACGAAAGTTTTTGGATTCACAGCATTTAAACCAGCATCGGTTCCAATCCAGATAGTTCCATCAGATGCTTCCATTAAATTGGTTGCGAGACGATTAGATAAACTTTTGGTGTTGCCTGGCACATGATTTATGTTTTTGAATACCGGTGTTTCGCCCAAGGCTAATTCATGCGGATTGTCTAAAACAAAAACCCCAGATTTTAAAGTGCATACCCAAAGCCTTTCCTCTGAATCGATTATTAAATCAAGTCTTGGGGAATTATGCAAAGTGGGTATCATGTCCTTGCTGAAAGTTTCAATTGTTCCAGAGTCCATATGATAGCGAATCAGATTTGGGCCAGAAACCATCCATAAATTTCCTTTTTTGTCCTCCGCAATTGACCAACCACCTTTGAAGTAGGTGTTAGTTATTTCTTTTACGTTAAAAGAGGTAGTATCTATCTCAAAAAGACCATAGCCAATGGCATAAAGCTTTCCGGAATCAGCCATGTGCATGCCATATATTTTTTCTGAAAGGACTCTTTCTGCATTTTTTTCTTTGGTAACAAGATAGAGGCCTTCGTTGGAGGCTATCAATTTTTTTTCATTTACCTGATAGAATTCTCTGATATCGTTGAGAGGTATGCTATCTGGTAATATGTTGGCAGATTGAAACCTGGTCGAGAATGTTGAGATGAGGCCTAGCCCCTTATTGGTTCCAATCCACATGTTTTTGTGAACATCTTCAAAAAAACTAAGTGCTTGAACCCCAACCATATCTTTTTCAAAAAAACTTGTGTAAGGATGAAACTCAACGGCATTTCGATTTTTATTCACGATTGAAATACCCTTTTTCCCACCTATCCAAATTCTGTGTTCTGAATCCTCAACAATAGGATTGTCTGCAAAACGAAGGGAAACCAATTGGTCAATTTGAAGCGTTTTTGCAATGGAGTATGAACCGTTTGAAAGACGAAGGTTAAACAAAGCATTGTTTTTTAAACAATAAAGCCTGTCTTCCGAGTCAATGAAAATACGCTGTATTTTTTCTTCAGGGTTATCAATGACCTTTTCATACTTGTGGGTAGTACTGTTGTAAGTATATAGTGCCGAGGAGGAAAGAAAGAAAATCAAACCTTCGGAATTTTGTCTGATATCGATTACCTTTTCTTCGAATACTTGCTCGATATCATCTTTGTTAGGCATTTTTATAAAAAGCCCCTTATCGGTAGCCACATACAAATAATCGTTTGATGAGGTAAGTAATTTGTTTATAGAGGTAATAGTATCGTTGTGATGAACTAGGGGATGATGGCTGAATTGATCAGTCTTTACACCGTAATGATCGAGACCTCCGTAGTCGACCCCTAGCCATAATTCGTCTTTCGATTTTTTTGTTATGCATTTTACCCAGTTGGCAATAGGGCTATTATTATCTTCTGGATTATGGGTGAAACTTTTAAATGAGTAACCGTCAAAACGGTTAAGACCATACTGGGTGGCCAGCCAAATATAACCGTGATCGTCCTGTTCAATATCAGAAATCCAATTGTTCGAAAGACCATCTCGAGTATCCCAAATTCGTGGTCTATCTTGACCACTGACAAAATAGAAGGAAAAGACCAGTATTAATCCGCAAATATTGGCGATGAACCGCATAAGTGTTCGGAAAACCATTTAATTCATAAGTAATATTTTCGACTTGAGAATACCCATTTTAGAAATAAGGCATATTAAAGATATACATATCTTTCTTAGACTAGGTCATCTTTGTATAATTTGCGATATTCACGGTATCAATTGGGGCTAACTAACGTTAAAATGAATATTGGACTTCTTTCAGTAAGCATGAATGTTTATTCTACAAAAAGACTGGTGGAAGAGGCCGAAGACCTTGGCCATTTTATCGAACAGATCGACCATACCAAGTGTGTGGTAAAGCTGGGTAAAGGAAAACCTCAGATTTTTTATCATGGTGAGAACATTACCAATGATTTTGATGCGGTAATACCTAGAATTGGTACAAAGGTAACCCGCCATGGCGCTGCAATTGTAAAGCAGTTTGAAATGAACGGAATCTTTAGCACTGCTCGTTCTTTAAGTATCACGCGGGCACGGAATAAGGTTCGTACATTACAAATCATGTCTCGAAAGGGCATTCCGATTCCAGAAACACTCTTTGCCATTAACCCAGATAATATCAAGGAGCAGATTGAGATTTTAGGAGGTGCTCCTGTCATTATCAAACTTCAAGAAGGAACCCAAGGGTTGGGTGTGATTTTGGCAGAAACCAAAAAATCCGCAAAATCGATTATCGATACCTTTTACAAAATGGATACGAGTATTCTTATTCAAGAATATATTGAAGAATCAAATGGAGAGGATATCCGAATTTTTGTCGTAGGCAATAAAATTATCGCCAGTATGAAGCGTACTAGCGAGGTAGGTGAATTTCGCTCGAATGTTCATCGTGGTGGAAGTACTGAGGGAGTTAAACTTTCTGCAAAAGAACAATATATAGCCTTGAATGCCACAAAACATATTGGCTTAGGAGTGGCAGGAGTTGATTTGATACGCTCAAAAAAGGGCCCTTTATTAATCGAGGTAAATGCATCTCCTGGTTTGAGGGGTATCGAGGCGGCAACTGGAGTAAATATTGCCAAAGAAATCATAGTATTTGTTGAAAGAAATGGACGTCGTAAAAGAAAATAAAGAAATTGTCATTGGAGGCCAAAAGGTGTCCCCCGGCGAAGATAAGCTCTTAAGTATAAGTATTGATCGATTGCCGACCGGAACATTGATCGATATTCCGGTTTATGTTTTCAATTCAAAAAAACCAGGTCCTACTGTATTGGTGCAGGCTGGCTTACATGGTGACGAAATCAATGGCATTGAAATCGTACGCCGTATGATAGCCGAAAAGCGATTTAGGGTAAAAAAGGGAGCTATCATTGCCGTGCCAATTCTCAATATTTTCGGATTCATTCATTTTTCTAGGGATGTACCTGATGGAAAGGACGTAAATCGGAGTTTCCCGGGCACTAAGTCGGGCTCCATGGCTAGCCGGATTGCATATCACTATGTTACAGAAATCATGCATCAAATCGATTATGGCATTGATCTGCATACAGGAGGTGGTCAAAGACATAATTTTCCTCAAATACGCTACACTGAAGAAGACACTAGAAGCGCTGAATTGGCAGAGATCTTTCATGCACCCATTTCATTTCCCTCGAAATTGATCCGCGGATCTTTTAGAAATGCCGCATTTCGAATGAAAAAGCCAACAATAGTCTTTGAAGCAGGAGAAAGCATGCGTTTTGATGATTATTGTATAATGGAAGGTATGCAAGGTATTCTAAATATCCTGAATCATTTTGGAATGATCGGGAAGATCGAACCAAAATATATCGAGCGTTCTGAAACGATACACTTGTCTGAAAGAAGGTGGCTTCGTGCACCAACAGCGGGAATGTTCATCCCCAAAATAACCAATGGCACTGAAATTGAAAAAGGACAGGAGATGGGCATGATAACCGACACCTATGCCAAACGGGTCAAACGAATCAAAGCTCCATTTGATGGTTATGTTATTTGCATAAATCATCAGGCCGTGGTGAACCAAGGAGAGGCTCTTTTTCATGTCGGCACTATATAACTTTTTGAATTATCATTGTCACTCGGAAGTTGGTTTTTTCGACTAAGGGAAGCAATAATGAAACTTGCTAGGTGCTTTCTGGTTTTC
>CAZTLZ010000184.1:0-6842 GCA_964614665.1 uncultured Maribacter sp. | reverse complement strand
ATTGGGTGCCTTATTTTGGTGGAAAGGCCTTCAGTTTTTTTGACCCAGTTTTCAATATTGCAGATACGGCTATAAGCACTGGTGTTGGTGTTCTGTTGGTGTTCAATAAAAAGGCATTTCCTAAAAAAGATGAAGAATCTGATTATTCATCTGAAGAAAGTCAAGCATTGGAAAACGAATAAGTTCTATTGGGAGTTACACAGTAATTCAAAGGAATATCGTTATCGTTAATATCACTAATCTGTTCTTCTGCTTCGAATAATGAAAGGCCCACTTTTATGACACCGGTTCTGCATTTACCCAGAAAATTGTCATAAAAGCCTTTACCATAACCAAGACGATTTCCCTTTTGGTCGAAGGCTAAAAGAGGAACGAATACAACATCTATTTTTTTCTCCGGTATTTCGATGCCGTCCACTGGTTCAGGTACACCCCAGTTGCTCCTTTTGAGTTTTGTATTATCAGTTAGTAAAAAATGTTTGAGGCTATTTGAATCTGATACTTTTGGAAGTACAATATTCTTGTCCTTACCATGCAGAATGGATAGTAAAAAACTAGTGTCCACTTCTTTTTTTTCTGGAATTGCTAAAAAAAGATGGTAAAACTCACCACCCCATATGGGTAGTTCTAAAATATTATTGGCTATTGTTAAACTGGAATTTAGAATGGACTGCGGAGTGGTGTCTTTTCTTAAATCGGAATACTTTAATCGTAAATCTTTTTTTAACATGCAATGCCGCTAAATTGTTTTTTACGATAAGAGAAAGGGAGGTACTAGACTATTCTTTTATGGCTACTGTATAGTAGACCTTGCAAAAGAGCATTAAGATAAGGTAGGTTCCGAGGGTGATAATATATGTGTCCATGCTTGGTTGATTTTGATGGATAAATATATACAAAAATATTCTTCAAAATCCTATGAAGTGTACTTTTTTATCGATGAAATGCACTTTTTAACAAAAAACTTAACCCAATGGGAATCTGTATTTAATTTGAATAATGGCTTTATTTCAATCAATTATTTGATTTACAATAGGTTATAATTCAATGACAATGGTAAGGGGTTTTATGGCTTAATAGATCTAAATGTTATTTTTTTTCTTTTATCGTTACGAATAACATCTTTTTGTTCGTGGAGGAGTTTTTTGATTAAGAAATTTGTCAACCTGGCGAGTGTATGGGCCTAATTTCCAAGCCAAAAAATCAATTTAGATCAACGTTAAATAAAAAGAAAATGCAATGTGGTTTTATAAAAACATAGTAATTTAACATTGTCTTCTAAAATAACTATGCCCCAAGTACCTATCGAAATACAATTAAGCACTCTGCCTGATAATCCAGGGGTTTATCAGTTTTATGACCTTGATGATAAAATACTTTATGTCGGCAAGGCTAAGAACTTAAAGAAAAGGGTCTCTTCTTATTTTATTAAAAAGCATGAATACGGTAAGACGCGTGTGATGGTTAAGAAGATTAGACGAATTCATCATATTGTAGTTCCCTCTGAATCTGATGCATTACTGCTAGAGAACAATCTAATCAAGAAGTATCGTCCGAGATATAACGTGCTTTTGAAAGACGATAAGTCATATCCGTGGATATGTATAAAGAATGAGCGTTTCCCTAGAATATTTCCAACACGCAAATTGATTAAAGACGGGTCCGAATATTATGGGCCATACACAAGTATGAAAACCGTTCGAACCTTACTTGATTTAATCAAAAGTGTTTATCAGTTGCGGACATGTAATTATGATTTATCCCAAGAAAAGATTAAGGCAGGAAAATACAAAGTCTGTTTAGAATACCATTTGGGCAATTGTAAAGGACCCTGTGTGGGATTGCAGAGTTTGGAAGAGTACCAACAACAGATAGATGACATTCGCGAAATAATCAAAGGTAATTTTAAGTCGTCTATTCACTATTTCAAAAAACAGATGAAGTCTTTAGCGGCGGAAACAAAGTTTGAAGAAGCACAACAGATTAAGGAAAAGATAGATGTTTTGGAGAACTATCAAGTAAAATCGACTATTGTGAATCCAAAAATCAACAATGTTGATGTGTTTTCGATTATTTCTGATGAAGCCTTTGCCTATGTTAATTTTCTTCAACTTTCCCACGGTTCAATAGTCCGTTCACATACACTTGAGATCAAAAAGAAATTGGCGGAAGAAGATAAAGAATTACTTCAACTCGCCATTTTAGAAATACGAGATCGTTTTAAGTCTGAATCGAAAGAACTGTATCTTCCGTTCAAGGTAATGCTCGAACCCCATTTGAAAGTGACCGTACCTCAATTAGGTGACAAAAAGAAAATAGTGGAACTTTCGGAACGGAACGCAAAGTTCTTTAGACAAGAGAGGTTCAAGCAAATTAGCATAATTGATCCTGAAAGACATGTGAACCGTATCATGGCCCAAATGAAGAAAGATATTCGTCTTTCAAGTGAACCTAGGCATATTGAGTGTTTTGACAATAGCAATATTCAGGGTAGTAACCCAGTAGCGGCCTGTGTTGTCTTCAGAGACGGTAAAGCCTCAAAAAAAGAATACCGTCATTATAACATTAAGACCGTTGAAGGGCCCGATGATTTTGCTTCGATGGAAGAGGTGGTTTTCAGGCGTTATAAAAGACTTTTGGATGAGACGCAACCTTTACCTCAATTAGTTGTCATTGATGGAGGGAAGGGGCAATTGTCATCCGCATTGAAAAGTTTGGATGCTTTGGGCTTAAGAGGTAAAATAGCGATTATCGGTATCGCCAAACGTCTAGAGGAAATTTATTTTCCCGGTGACCCGGTACCATTGTATTTAGATAAGAAATCGGAAAGCCTCAAAATAATACAGCAATTGCGTAATGAGGCGCACCGTTTTGGAATTACGTTCCATAGAAATAAGCGAAGTAAGGCAGCTATTAATTCTGAACTTGAAAATATTAGTGGGGTCGGTGAAAAAACCGCCCAAGACCTGTTGAAAACTTTTAAGTCCGTCAAGCGTGTCAAAGCGGCTTCGATAGAAAACCTTTCTCGAGTTGTAGGAATGGCCAAAGCGAAAAAAATTTATGAAACATTTCATCAGAAATAGTGTCTAACAATAAATGCGAAAAGTTACTTTCTTATTGGCATCCTTGATTCTGACCTTTTCGCCTGCCCAAGAAGGGGTAAAAGTTGAAGGTCCAAAGGTTGGTTTGGTACTTAGTGGAGGTGGGGCTAAAGGGTTGGCTCACATTGGGGCCTTGAAGATAATCGAAGAAGCGGGGGTGAAAATCGATTATATAGGGGGCACAAGTATGGGTGCCATTATTGGAGCCTTGTATGCCTCGGGATACTCGTCTGCAGAACTTGATTCAATTTTCAGAAGAACTGATTTGAACCTTTTGATTCAAGATAATCTACCAAGAAATGCAAAGACCTTTTATGAGAAAGAAGACTCTGAAAGGTATGCTGTGACGTTGCCTTTTGATAAATTCAAAATTTCGGTACCGCCAGCCTACTCGGGAGGACAAAATATTTATAATGAGTTGGTTCGGCTTTTGTATCATGTCAAGGATGTTAAAGATTTCAAAGAATTGCCCATATCGTTTGTTTGCATTGCCACAAATGCTGAAACAGGAGAAGAAGTAGTTTTGAATAATGGATATTTGCCCGAGGCTATTTTGGCTAGTGGAACTTTGCCCTCTCTTTTTGAACCTGCCATAATCGATGGTAATGTCTTGATAGATGGAGGAGTAGTCAACAATTATCCTTTGGAAAAGGTTTATGAAATGGGCGCGGATGTGGTGATCGGGGTAGATGTACAACATGGTCTTTCTAATCGTGATGCCCTATCATCGGCCACCGAAATTCTCTTGCAAATCAATAAGTTCAGATCGGTCGCCGATATGGAGGAAAAAGCAAGAGAAACCGATATCTACATCAAGCCCAATATGGACGATTATACAGTTTTGGACTTTGACCAGCGAAATGCAATCATTCGTTTGGGTGAAGAGTCGGCACAAGGGCTTTTTGAGGAGTTGAAGGCACTTTCAAAATATCAAAAGAATAAAAAAATTGAAAGAAAGTCAATTGAATCAAATGAGGAGATAGTTGTTAATAGATTGGTGATATCTGGTAACAGCGAAAATTATTCACGTGGCTATATTAAAGGAAAGCTAAGATTCGATTTAGGAAAAAAAATCACATTTGGTAAGCTGCAACAGGGTATTAGCAACCTTGCAACAACGAAAAATTTTGAAACTATCCGGTACCGACTAGTTTCCAATGGTGTTGGTGAGGATTTGATTTTGCGTTTAGAAGAAAGCAAGAAGAAGACTTTTATTCGTCTAGGGGCGCATTATGACGACTTGTATAAGAGTGCGGCAATGATCAATTTCACGCATAAGAGTTTTTTATCAAAAGATGATGTAGCTTCATTTGATTTTATTCTGGGGGATAACGTTAGGTATAATTTTCAGTACTATATTGATAAGGGATCCTACTGGAGTTTTGGGTTTAATTCAAGGTTCAATGATTTTGAAAAGGAAGTAGATTTCGATGTTATTAAAAGTAATTTTGAAGTACCAAATGTTGGCAATGTCAACAATATTAACTTAGGGATTACCGACTTCACGAATCAAGTATACCTACAAACTGTGTGGCAAGAGGAGTTTGCTGTCACAGCGGGTATAGAACATAAGTTTTTGAAGTATAGTACGAGAACCTTGGCCGAACTATTAAATGAAAGTGAACAGATACCTTCAATAATAGGTAGTGATGGAAGAACCAATTTCGAAAAGAGTAATTTTTATAGTGCTTTTGGTCAGCTAACATTAGACACCTATGACGATAAGTATTTTCCATCAAGCGGATTGTATTTTAACGGCGATTTCCATTTTTATGTACTCTCCTCAGATTTCAATAACAATTTCAAGGAATTTTCGATAACCAGGGCCAAAATGGGGGGTGCATTTACCATTTTGGATAACCTAGCAATTAATTTGGAGACAGGGGGTGGGTTTAAATTAGGAACATCCAATGTCAAAACGTTTGATTTTGTATTAGGGGGTTATGGCACCAACCTTATTAACAATTTTGTACCCTTCTTAGGTTATGATTTTCTTTCCCTACCGGGAAATAGCTATGTAAAGGCTTATGGCCGATTGGATTTAGAAGTGGCCCCTAAAAATCATATAATGTTTTCGGCAAATGTTGCCAATGTCGATGATGACCTTTTCAGAACAGGAGAATGGTTTACACCACCCACTTATTCGGGATATGGTGTCAGCTATGGCTATGAGTCTTTTTTAGGCCCTATGCAAGTAATGTATTCTTGGTCTCCCCAGGTTGACAAAGGAAATTTCTTTTTTAGTATTGGGTACTGGTTCTAGTTGTTCAAATATTTATCTATTCTTTTTTCCCGATATTTGTATTCCAAAAAAGTATCATGTTGCAATTTAGAATTGATATAACTGCCCACCTGAGGGCAATGTGGTAAGCCTATTGACATCTACAGAAAGGTTTTTCCATTACTAACAATTCAATAGAATATCATGGCGGCAGAAATTAAAAATTTAAAAGATTTAAAGAACACAGAGTATTCACTGAAAAAACTCTTTAAAGAAGCAGAAGATTTCCTTCCTCTTCTCGGTACGGACTACGTAGAATTATATGTAGGTAACGCAAAGCAATCCGCTCATTTTTATAAAACGGCTTTTGGCTTTCAATCGGAAGCCTATGCGGGCCTAGAAACTGGGTTGAAAGATAGGGTCTCCTATGTTCTAAGGCAAGATAGGATTCGTTTGGTACTTACCACTCCCCTGCAAAAAGGAGGCGAAATAAATAGGCATATTGACGAACATGGCGATGGTGTAAAAGTTGTAGCTCTCTGGGTAGATGATGCCACTAGGGCCTTCGAGGAGACTACTAAAAGAGGAGCAAAACCCTACTTGAAACCTACCCGTGAACAAGATGAACATGGGTACGTTGTTCGTTCAGGAATATATACTTATGGCGAAACGGTACATATGTTCGTCGATCGTAAAAACTATACTGGGGCTTTTCTACCTGGATACCAGAAATGGGAATCACACTACAATCCAGAAACCGTAGGATTGAAATTTATCGATCATATGGTAGGTAATGTAGGGTGGAATGAAATGAATACCTGGTGTAAGTTTTACGGTGAGGTCATGGGTTTTGCACAAATAGTTTCGTTTGTAGATGATGATATTGCCACGGAGTACACCGCCTTGATGAGCAAAGTAATGAGCAATGGTAAC
Source organism: uncultured Maribacter sp. (assembly GCA_964614665.1). Lineage (GTDB taxonomy): Bacteria > Bacteroidota > Bacteroidia > Flavobacteriales > Flavobacteriaceae > Maribacter_C. The sequence continues at coordinate 587 of CAZTLZ010000184.1, read as the reverse complement.
GGGAGGGTCAAATTCCCTATTAATGAACCTGCCGAGGGCAAGAAAAAATCTCAGATTGAGGAGTATCTTGATTTTTACAACGGACCGGGAGTACAACACATGGCGCTGGCCACTGATGATATTGTATCGACCGTTTCGGCCATGCGTGACAGAGGGGTCGAATTTTTGTATGTGCCTGAGGAATACTATGATGATATATTAGAACGTGTAGGTGATATTGATGAAGATGTTGAGGTACTTAAAAAACACGGTATACTTATCGATAGGGATGAAGAAGGTTACCTTTTGCAGCTGTTTACAAAGACAATTGTAGACAGACCAACCCTTTTCATTGAAATCATTCAACGCAAGGGTGCCCAGTCTTTTGGGGTAGGTAATTTCAAGGCTCTTTTTGAGGCCATTGAAAGAGAACAATCGGCTAGGGGAACCCTTTAAAATCACCTTTTTTCTTAATGATTCCCTAAATTTTTATCCTGGGGCTTAAATATGTGTTAAGGTAATAGTTAAAGTAAGTTAAAAGCCACTTATACTATGAAGCTTTGCCTTAGATTTACATCAGTAAGGGGTGGTTCCCTTACAACTTTAAG
>CAZTLZ010000183.1:0-6906 GCA_964614665.1 uncultured Maribacter sp. | reverse complement strand
GCCATCACCAGTCCATCATTGTCGCCATAAAACTCATCAATTTCAAAGGTATGCTCCCCTCTTAAAACCCGATATCTCGTTTTCTCAATAATTCCATCTTCACATAACATTATCAAAGCCTTTGCATCCTCCAAAGAAATTTCCTTCTCCCACTCAAAGCGAGAAGTGCCTGATTTGTTTGACTTGCCCTTAACGGTCAAATAGCCAAAGTCCCCGTTTATTCGAACTCGAACAGTACGGTCTGCATGGGTATTCAAAAAACCTTGCACAATGTTTTCTTTGGACAAAGCTTCCTTTCTATAGGCATCTGAGTTCACCAAAAATTTGCGCTCTATCTCGATCACTTTATCTTTTTTGGTCGGTTAGTTCCATAAATTTACGATATGGAATCGGATTTACCCTTACGAAAAATCATCCACGTAGATATGGATGCCTTTTATGCGTCTGTAGAGGAACTGGATAATCCCGGTTTAAAGGGAAAACCCGTTGCTGTCGGAGGAAGTGAAAAAAGGGGAGTTGTTTCAGCAGCCAATTATGAAGCCCGAAAATACGGCGTGCGAAGCGCTATGAGTGGGTACTTGGCCAAAAAAAACTGTCCTCATATCATTTTCGTAAAACCTCGTTTCTCTCGGTACAAAGAGATTTCAAATGAAATACGAAACATTTTTTACGACTATACCGATCTAGTCGAGCCGCTTTCCTTAGATGAAGCATATCTCGATGTCACCGTAAATAAAAAGGGGAATCCTTCCGCTACCCTAGTCGCCAAGGAAATCCGACAGCGTATTTTTGATGAAGTTGGACTTGCAGCTTCTGCAGGAATTTCCATCAATAAGTTCATCGCCAAAGTGGCCAGCGATATTAATAAACCCAATGGTCAGAAAACGGTAAATCCTGAAGAAGTAATTTCATTTTTAGAAGACTTAGAAATTCGAAAGTTCTATGGTGTTGGCAAAGTTACGGCCCAGAAAATGTATCAACTGGGCATCTTTACAGGCAAAGACCTCAAAACAAAATCATTAGAGTTTCTTAGTGAAAACTTTGGTAAAGGTGGCAGTCATTATTATCACGTAGTTCGAGGAATTCACAATAGTGAGGTCAAACCGCATCGTACTCCCAAATCGGTAGGTGCAGAACGAACTTTTAGCGAAAATCTAAGCAGTGAGATTTTCATGTTAGAGCGTTTGGAAAGTATTGCGGAAGAACTAGCGCAACGTTTGAAGAAATCCAGTATTGCTGGAAAAACCATAACCCTTAAAATAAAGTATAGCGATTTTACCCTTCAAACACGTAGTAGAACATTACCTTACTTTGTTTCGGAAAAGAGTTTAATTCTCGAAACAGCAAAAGACCTACTTTATCAGGAGAAAATGGAGAATTCTGTGCGCCTTTTGGGAATATCATTGGCAAATCTTAATACGGCTAAAAAAGAACCCTCCACGGAAGAAGACAAAGAAATTTCAGTACAACTTAAATTCGATTTTTGAACCCAGATTGAATCGTGTATTTCATCGAATAAATGTTTATTTGGCAATAAAAATGACATCTTCAGGTTTTAGTTAAACAATTCAATCAACCCAAAATCTTTAAAACCATGAAAACCGTATTTAACAAAACTAGATTAATCGCTTTATTTGCCATTTCTTTGTTCGCCGTTTCTTGTAGCGTTAAAGGAGAACTTGAAGATCTTGCTGAAGAGCTTGAGAACGAGTCAGAAAACGCAAAAACTGAGCAAGTAGACGCAAACTAATTCGACTACTGAAAAACAGAGAAAAGCCCAGTGATGCTGGGCTTTTTTTGTTTCGTTAATTAGTAAAGCCAAAATCAAGTCAATTTTCGGGCTTTGAAACCCAAATTTCCTCTCAAAATAAAGGTTTGAAAACTAATATCAACCAAGCATACCCCACCTCTTTTGTTCAGCGATACGCCTACAAAATCTCGTTTTAGAGCATAATCCTTAAACATAAATGTTAATCATTTGTTGAGATTTTAAGCTTCCAAAACGTTTTTTTAGCTTTGAGTTCGAAGGTCTTATCAAGAATTAGTTTCTATTTTCTAGGGCTAAAAACAATTCTAAAAAAATCATGAGCGAAATAGAAGCGTATGACAAAGCAGCTAGCAAGTTTCATGATTCCCTGGACATACTAAATTTGCCCATCACATCGTGGGACATGTATGCTTCCCATTTTTTGACCATATGCAAGCATTCCAATGACATTGTTTCATTGGATCTTCTAGCAAAATTGAATAAATGGTCCTACCAAAATCATTATGGGAATGAATTGCTATATAAGCAACATGTTATTGTTGTTACAGACCTGCAATTACGAATAGTTCATGCGACCAAGAACATTATTAATATGAATGGGTACAGGTCCGAAGAGCTAATAGGTAAAAGGCCAAGAATGTTCCAAGGGAGTGATACATGTCAAAAAACGGTACAAAATATACGTCAGGCAGTGCAAAATAAGCACCCTTTTGAAGCCATTATCCTGAACTACCGAAAAGATGGTTCTACGTACAAGTGCTGGATAAAAGGAGAACCCGTTTACAACCGCTCTGGAGTAGTTGTAAATTTTATAGCATATGAAAAAGAAGTAGCTTAAGTGTAATTTTGTTCAGATGTAAAAAGCCGTGATTAATTTTTAATCATGGCTTTTTTATTTTTGGAAACTATGCGTGAAATTTTAGAAATTACACGTCTCAATCTCAGTGACTCTGAGGGTATTAACCATTCCTTTATCCTTAATGGGCATTGCAGCCAAGCTTATCAACATATCTCCCACATCTAAAAATCCTTTTTTACATGCTATTGTATTGACATCTTCGATAGTCTCATCAGTAGATACATACTTATCATAATAAAAAGCCTTCACCCCCCATAATAAGTTTAATTGGGTAAGAATTCTTCGATTTGATGTAAAAACCAATATATGTGCACTTGGTCTCCATGCGGATATTTGAAAAGCCGTATAACCACTATTGGTCAAGGTCGAAATTGCCTGGGCTTTTATCTCATTTGCCATAATAGCTGCATGATAACAAACCGATTTTGTAATATACCGTTTGGTCCGTATATGTGGTGGTTCTTGAGGAACTTGAATAAGTTCAGAACCTTCAACACTTTTAAGAATACTAGACATTTTCTCAATAACTTGAACAGGATAATTACCTACCGAAGTCTCTCCTGAGAGCATTACAGCATCGGCCCCATCCATAACCGAATTGGCAACATCGTTAACCTCTGCCCTCGTTGGGGTCAGACTAGTAATCATGGTCTCCATCATTTGAGTCGCTATAATCACAGGGATACGTGCTTTTTTGGCACGAAGTACCAATTGTTTTTGAATCAGCGGCACCTCCTGCGCTGGAACTTCAACACCTAGGTCACCTCTAGCTACCATAAGCCCATCACAGTATGCAACGATCTTATCGATATTCTCCACAGCTTCGGGTTTTTCGATTTTAGCAATAATCGGAATCTTATGCTCTGAATGCTCTTTAATTATTTTCTGAAGATCAATAAGGTCTTGGCTAAATCTTACGAAGGATAAAGCAATCCAATCCACATCTTTAGAAATGGCAAAAATTGCATCTTTCACATCTTTTTCCGTCAAGGCAGGAAGTGATATGTTCGTATTAGGTAGGTTTACCCCTTTTTTAGATTTTAAGGGTCCGCCTTGAACAACTTTGGCTTTTACTTCATCCTTACCATTTGTAGAAACAACCTCGAACATCAATTTTCCATCATCCAACAAAATCCGTTCACCTGAATTCACATCTTTCGGAAAATTCGTGTAATTCATATACACTTTCTCAGCGGTCCCTTCAAAAGGCTTTCCTGTTACAAAGGTAATCTCATCTCCCGGTGCAACAACCACCTCTCCGGCCATAACTCCAACTCTTAGTTTGGGGCCTTGCAAATCTGCCAATATCGAGGTATAAATCTGCATTTCCTCGTTCAGCTCACGAATCATCTTGATTCGCTCGGTAACATCCTCATAATCTGCGTGCGAAAAGTTGATTCTAAAGACATCGACACCCGCCTCGATCATCTTCCTCAGCACCTCTTTCTTACTTGTAGCTGGGCCTAAGGTGGCCACTATCTTTGTCTTTTTATTACTTGGCATTATTAAAATATTAGATTGGTTCTTGATTTTATATTTTCGATTTCGATTGCATATGCAGTGACCACTTTAGGTATGTTCATCAAAGATTTTACAAAATCCTCACCCAAATTATCGTCGTGTTCAATTTTCAAAAGATAATCAGCATCCTTGTACTCCTGAACTACATGAAACCTGGCATAGGAAGTCTCGTTTTCAAATAAATCGCCTTTCAAATTGGTTTCCTCCTTAGTACCATTATTCGTGATAAGGGTTAAGAACCTGTCATTCTTGATGTCCTTCCATTCGAATATGGGAAATGTTACCTGTTCGAAAAGTTCTAAATCTTTAGAAGTTCTTCTAAAATTTGATTTTAAACACATGTTCAAAGCGTACACCATGGCGTAATCTTCGAGGCTACTGTGTACAGCTAACAGGGTGAAGGAATCTTCATAAAAATCCGTCAAAATTCTGTGTACTGCTGCCATATGAGCACAAAATTTCAAAGATAGGATTAATAATAAAATTAGCCTAGACTACACTTGGCTAAAGTGATGATATCAGAAACGATAACGTTATAGTAGTATTTTGTTAAGGATCAGGCTCTATCCATTCTGTCTTGAAGCGCAAAATAGGCTCTCTTTGAGGCTCTTTCCTCTGCTTTTTTCTTTGACGTAGCCCTAGCCTTTGCTACGACATTGTTTCCTATGGTAAGTTTTACCGCGAAATGTTTCAAACTATCATTTCCGGTATCTTCATAAACATTGTAATTGAATGTTTTCTTCTGCTTTTGACACCATTCGATGACTAGGCTCTTGTAGCTTATGACCTTACCTTCCAATTGCTCAATATCAACATAGGGCTCAATTACCCGTTCATTGATAAATTTTTCACAGTATTTATACCCTCTGTCCAAGTAGATTGCCCCCACTAAAGCTTCAAAGACATTGCCGTGAATATTCTCTCCGAAATGTGATTTAGGAATTCTGCTTTCAACAAATTTGATTAGGTTGAGATCCTTGCCCAATTCATTGAGATGGTCTCGACTAACTATTTTCGATCGCATTTTGGTCAAATAACCCTCGTCTCCTTCCGGTACCTGATTGTATAAATACCTAGAAATAATTGTTCCCAACATAGAATCGCCTAAAAACTCTAGGCGCTCATAGTTCATAGGGTTGCCCTCTTTATCTTTTCGATTGGCTGATCGGTGTAAAAAAGCTTTTTTGAATATCTTAATGTCCTTCGGCTTAAAGCCTAATATGTTGGTTATTCCCAAAAAAAAATTCCCATCTTCTTTAGAATGGGAATTGAATAAATTAGAGGGAAAATTCATGTTGTGGTTTAACTAATTTTCTTGAAAACTACACAGGCATTATGCCCTCCAAAACCGAATGTATTGCTTAGTGCAACATTCACCTCTCTTTTCTGGGCTTTGTTTAATGTCAGGTTCAACTTTGGGTCGATTTTTTCATCAACAGTAGTATGATTTATTGTTGGTGGTACCGTACCGTATTCCATAGCCAAAATAGATGCAATAGCCTCTATAGCGCCGGCCGCACCTAATAGATGACCTGTCATTGACTTCGTTGAATTGATGTTAATGTTCGGGGCATGATCTCCGAAAACTTCGGAAATCGCCTTTAGCTCAGCCACATCTCCTAGAGGGGTCGAAGTGCCATGAGTGTTGATTGCATCTACATCTTCAGGTTTCAAGCCCGCATCTTTTAAACAATTTTCCATAACCCGAACTACCCCAATACCATCTGGATGCGGAGCGGTCATGTGATGTGCATCACTTGAAAGTCCGCCACCGACCACTTCACAATATATTTTGGCCCCTCTTGCTTTGGCATGTTCGTATTCCTCTAAAATCAATGCTCCTGCTCCTTCACCAAGAACAAACCCATCACGCGTTGCATCAAAAGGTCTAGACGCTGTTTCAGGACTATCATTTCTCGTAGAAAGCGCATGCATGGCTCCAAAACCACCCATACCAGCAATGGTAACCGCCGCTTCACTACCTCCAGTTACAACTACATCGCAATGCCCTAATCGAATATAATTCAAGGCGTCAATCATAGCATTTGCAGAAGAAGCGCATGCCGATACCGTTGTATAATTCGGGCCCATAAATCCATGCTTGATAGAAATATGTCCAGGCGCGATATCCGCTATCATTTTAGGAATAAAGAAAGGATTGAATCGAGGTGTTCCGTCACCTTCTGCAAAGTTCATAACCTCATTCTGAAAAGTTTCCAAACCGCCAATACCGGCTCCCCAAATAACACCAACTCGAAATTTATCTACGGATTCCAAATCTAGTTTAGAATCAATGATTGCCTCATCTGAAGAAACTAAGGCATATTGGGCGAATTTATCCAATTTACGAGCCTCTTTACGGTCAAAGAATTCCGCAGGGTCATAATTTTTAAGTTCACACGCAAACTTAACCTTGAATTTTTCGGTATCATAATATGTGACAGGGGCCGAACCACTCTTGCCACTTACCAAGCCATCCCAATATTCTTCAATGTTATTTCCAATAGGTGTTAAGGCACCTAACCCTGTTACCACAACTCGCTTTAACTGCATCGAACCTTATTTTTTCGCTTTGTAAGCTAAGTGTAAATTAAAAAAATTATCCATGCGATAAAGATACCACATGGATAATTTGCAAATCTTATCAAGAAATCATAAAGATTACTTCGCTTCTTCTATATAACTGATAGCTTGGCCAACGGTTGCGATGTTCTCAGCTTGATCGTCCGGGATCTGGATATCGAATTCTTTTTCGAAC
>CAZTLZ010000182.1:272-6915 GCA_964614665.1 uncultured Maribacter sp. | reverse complement strand
CTAAACGCTTTCCACCCGACGTAATTTGAAGAAAATAATATCCTGCTTGTTGCCCAATTAAATCAAAAGAAACCAAATCCGTGTTGTTTACGGTTTTTTCGGATACCTGACTTCCATTCTCTGCCCATACTACTATCGATATTTCATCATACTTTGTATCTAATAATATCGACACCATGCCTTCTGTTGGATTAGGGTACAAAATGGGACCATTCTTCGTTAGCTCGCTTGGAAGTAGGAATACATCTTGCACATATCCTAAACCAGGATTAAAACAACTGGTTATGGGTGCTTCATCTGCTATACCATCTTGGTTTTCATCAAGATACCATAAGGTTTCTGAGGTCAACATAGCATCCGAATCATCGCAATCCGTTGTCGGCAGTATCTCCAATGTATAACCCGTACCAGGGCTTTGACAACTTTCTTCTGTAGTCGAATCGGCATAGCCATCTCCATCGGAATCCAAATACCAGGTCGAAACAACATTTATCGAGGCATTAGAATCATCACAATCCGTTGTCGGCAGTATCTCCAATGTATAACCCGTACCTGGACTTTGACAATTATCCACTGTGGTTGGATCCGCAAAACCATCTCCATCGAAATCCAAGTACCAGGTTGAAACAACATTTATCGAGGCATTAGAATCATCACAATCCGTTGTCGGCAATATCTCTAAGGTATAGGCAATACCCGGACTTTGACAACTTTCTACTGTAGTCGAATCGGCGTAGCCGTCTCCATCGGAATCCAGATACCAGGTGGAAATGGCATTTATTGAAGCGTTGGAGTCGTCACAATCCGTTGTCGGCAAAACGTCCAAAGAATATCCAGTTCCTGGATTCAAACAGTTTTTGACCGTGGTTGGGTCAGCAAAACCATCGTTGTCCGCATCTAAATACCAAATCGTATCCGGATTGATAGCGGCATTATTGTCATTGCAGTCTGTGTTTGGCAAAACATTGGTAGTATACCCAACACCAGGGCTCGTCGGACTTGAAACAACATCGGTAGCTGCATAACCATCCATGTCGGCGTCAAGATACCATTCTTGATTTGGTGGTGATTTAAGGGAGATAACTAAGGTGGTTCCTTTGTTAAAACTCACACTATTTCCTGCGGCATCGATTTGCGTAGTACTATCATTTCCATTGTCAGGGTGTTGAATTGACATAAACAGAAAACGATTATCCGGCGAAAACGTAATTCCGGTAGGTTCTGAGCGAAAAGGTGTTCTACCGAATATTTTCACTTTAGGATTACTTTGGGTATGGTCATTACCTACTACCCAAATGTAATTTTGAAAACTACCTGTATCCTGCAAGACCCAAAGATTGCCTTGTAAATCAAAAGCCAAGTTATCATTACCACTACCCCAGTCAACATTGGAGGTGCCATTTTCGTGGGTAATGGTATAGGTAGCATTGCCCACGTAAGTTTCCATTTGAGTTACGGTAGTACCAGAAATGGGATCGGAATCTTGAAAACGATAAACGCGATCTTCACCCTTAACAGCAAAATATACCATTCCGTCCGGGCCTATTTCTACATCTTCTATACCGTTAAATATTGTGGCGCCAACATTTGCACTTTGGTCCACAGTTGAGTTTTGTTCTTCTTGGGTTGTATTGTTCAATTGGATCCAATTACCAGGTCCGCTTTTCGAACCTTTATATACATAGAGACTACCACTGCTTAGGTTCTGAGCAATGTTCGCTACGAATTTATATAAATACCCGTTACTGGCATCCGCGCCCTGATATACAGTACGTTCATTGTTGTGAATAACCGCATTTTCGTGCTTGAAATTTCCTAGGGCCCATAGCTTATCGGGACCATCCAATCCGCCGGGTTGATTGATTACGGTTTTGGTCGCTGGATCGATTTCTATTGCCCAACCGAAATCATCATAGCCATCATTGTTAAAGTCTCGTGAACCTTCAAAAGGAAAGCGAGGGTTGTTTTGTAAATCGGCACTCGTGTATTCTTCACAAGAAATAATGGTATTCCAGGGAGTCACGGCACCTGAACAATTTGCCGCTGTTGCAAACACACCGCTAAAGTCAACCGCTTCAGATCTCGTCACCTGCCAAAGCCTAGAAGTCGTGTCATAGTTAATATCAAGAATAGCCACCCCACCTGGAGCTCTTTCAGAATTTATACTCAAATATCCATTCTTACTACTGCCGTTAATCGGCACATATCCGGTAAAATCATTCTTGTTCATTAAGACTCCACCTTCTGTTAATGGGTCGTCGGCTTCAATAATCTTTTGAAAACGGTGTGTAGGTGGAATTATGAAATCACTCGTTTGGGCAGCAGGAGCCAATGATGTGAACTCTCCGATTTCTTGAGCACATATACTCATGCTAAACAATAAAAAAGGTAGAACTCTTAATAAGCTCATTGATCTATTTTTGAAATGGCTGACGGACTCGTTTCATGTGAAATAGCCCCACTTAAGCTTGTTGATTACAATGAAATGTATGAAAAAGGAAATCAGATTGCATCATTACTCGATAAAATACTGAATTACAAGCTTCAAAACCGCTATTAGTGCTAATTCACCCGCCTTGCCACGGTGGCGAATTGCAAATAAAACATATCCATTGCCGTAAAAAGGAAGAGAATATTATAGAGATAGGGTTTTAAAGATCTAGTTCTATTGATTCCCTGATGGCTTATGATTTCGTACCCCAAATCAGTGTACATTTTGGCAATACTGCTTTTGGTAAAAAACCGCAAATGGGTCTTATCAAAGATACCATGTCCTTCATATTCGAATTTCTTCTGCAGTATTATTTTTTTAAAAGCATCATGATACCTGATATTCGGAATTGAACTGATTACAACCCCCTTCTCAGTTAATTTAGATTTTAGATGAGTTAAAAAAGTATAAGGGTCCATCAAATGCTCCAATACATCGTTGCAATAAATAACATCGAAAAACTTTTCTGGCAAATCATCAACAAAACTTTCACAAGGACCCACAAAGACTTTGTCAAGCTTTTCTTTTGCCTCTTCTCCTGGTTCTGGCATCAGTTCAATGCCCCAAACCTCAGCGTTTCTTCTTTCCTTAATCTGCAATGCGAAGGCACCTTTTCCACAACCTACGTCTAATACCACTTTGCATGATTCAGGCAGAAAAGCCAACATTTCAGGACGTTTATGATTGAAGTAATCGTTGGCTTTGCTGTCGTAATCCATTTTTGCTTATCGACTATAGTTTGGAGATTCTTTGGTTATCGTCACATCATGTGGGTGGCTTTCATTAATTCCACTAGCAGTAATCTTAACAAAACGACCTGTATTTTTAAGTGTGGCAATATCTTTTGCACCGCAGTACCCCATTCCAGCCCTTAGTCCACCTACAAATTGATGAATGCTCTCGAACAAATCCCCTTTATATGGTACCCGGCCCACAATTCCCTCCGGAACTAATTTTTTGATATCATCCTCAACATCTTGAAAGTAGCGATCTTTAGATCCTTGTTTCATGGCTTCAACCGAACCCATGCCTCGATACGATTTAAATTTACGTCCTTCATAGATAATAGTTTCACCCGGAGATTCTTTGGTTCCTGCTAAAAGTGATCCCAACATTACCGTATCGGCCCCCGCAGCAATCGCTTTGGGTATATCACCTGTATAGCGAATACCTCCATCGGCAATTACAGGAACTCCACTTCCCTTAATTGCAGCCGCTACTTCTAACACTGCAGAAAATTGTGGAAAACCCACTCCGGCAACAACCCTGGTGGTACATATTGACCCAGGACCAATACCAACCTTAACCGCATCTGCTCCTGCCTCTACTAAATACTTGGCCGCCTCTCCTGTGGCAATGTTTCCAACAATAACTTCCAACTTGGGGAATTTTTTCTTAACCGCTTTCAAGGCGGAAACCACTCCCTTGGTATGACCATGGGCTGTATCGATAACCACCGCATCAACACCTGCATTTACCAAAGCCTCTGCCCTATCCACAACATCACCTGTAACCCCTAAAGCTGCAGCAACTCGGAGTCTTCCATATTGGTCCTTATTTGCCATGGGCTTTTGTGTGAGCTTGGTAATATCGCGAAAGGTAATAAGGCCAACCAACTTATAATCCTTATCAACAACCGGAAGTTTTTCAATTTTATGTTCTTGCAAGATATCTTCTGCTTCAGCTAGCGAAGTTCCTTCCGCTGCAGTAACCAGATTTTCGGAAGTCATGACCTCAGCAATTGGTCTATTGTCATTCTTTTCGAATCGCAAATCACGATTGGTCACAATACCTATTAATTTACCCGCCTCATCTACAATTGGAATTCCACCAATACTATGTTCTTTCATATTAGCCTTGGCATCACTGACCTTAGAGTTCAGTGGCATAGTTACAGGATCTAATATCATTCCACTCTCCGCTCGTTTGACCTTGCGGACTTTTATGGCCTGCTTCTCAATGGTCATATTCTTGTGCAAAACCCCAATACCGCCTTCTTGGGCAATGGCGATTGCCATTCTTGATTCTGTAACCGTATCCATAGCTGCGGACACGATAGGAACATTAATCGTTATGTTACGTGTAAATTTTGTTTGAATATTGACCTCTCTGGGAAGCACTTCAGAAAAAGCGGGAACTAGGAGTACGTCATCGTAAGTAAGACCTTCTCCAACAATTTTATCAAGGTGAGCTTGCATAGCAATTAAGGATTAATTGCGTGCAAATGTAGCGATTTTTATTGGGATTATTTCACTTACCCCTAGTTGGTTTTAAGCTCAATTGATGTAGTACCAAAATAACGGAAATCGTAAAGGTCGCGGTCATTAAAAAGCCTGACAACATAACTACGTATTTCATCCATAGTATTCCCTTCCAGACAAAGTAAATTCCTCCAAAGGTCAATAGAACAGATGCAAAAGGTTCGACCGTCAAGAAGAGTTTGAGTTTTTTTGGAAGTATTGCCATCCAAACCAATACCCCCAAAAGAAAAAAGATAAAAGACATAGAGAGAATATGAGTGTGTACAATGGTCAACATTTCATGTTCGCTCTTCTTGAACTTCATCACCTCCGCTTCCTCATTTTCTTCGTTGCCATTGTAATTCTCAACTATGCCGTCAGGTGATGACGAACTTGTTTGCGAAACAAAAAGTAGACCAGAGTAAAAACCTATGGATAGAATAACAACGAAAGCGGCAACAAAGATTTTTATTTCCCTCGAAAAAGAAGATAAATGTAGATTGAAGTCCATTAAAAGTGTCCGTTTGCTTGAAGAATGCCTATGGTTTGCAACAAATCATCCATAGCATTTGTCATCGACCGAACAGAAATGGTCGCACCGGCTATACCATCAATATTGGTCTCATAATTTACACGATCGGTACCGCTTTTACCAAGGAATTGTCTTAGCCATCTTTTACTACCTATTTCACCGCCGTATTCTTCGCGATAAATTAGAACTTTGGAATGCTTTACTTTTAATTGGGCATCAAAAACAACTAGGTAGTCAAACTTCGCCGTTTTGCTTGGTGCTTGGTCAACAAAAGCATAACCAAGAACTTTACCATCTTTGGTAAGTCGATAAAAATTATCAGTTGTAAGTTCTGTTGGAAGCTTTTGCCTTAACACTTCGGATACGGCTATAGCATCCATTTTAAAGTCTTCAACTTCAAAGGCTTTTCCAACTTCTTTGATAACCTTCTTTTCTACATTTTTAGGAAGACCAAAACCAACTAACACCAATAAGGTGAGAATGAAAATACAACTAAGTAGTGGTTTTTGAAACATAGGCAAATGTATTAATTTAGAATGAATCTCAATAAGGATGATATGATTATTTTGTGAACAATCGTAATTCCTCCCCATTTGTTTTTCATCACAACCAGAAAGGAATTAAACACCAACCAGTTTCTTAGAACCAAACTCCTATTCCGAAATTCAACCTATCCTTTGTATCTGTATTCGAGGCATTCGACCTGAACTGATAATCTCCCTTGACAACAACTCCGGGCGCAATATGATAGGTAAGCCCCGTAGTCACATCGGTCTTATCATAGGCATCATTCTGTACCAAGTCACCATCAGTATCCGCATGAGTATTATACTTCTCGTATCGAGCAAAAGCAAATAACTTTTGCTTTTTAGCGGTTGGCAACAGATTATAAGCACCTTCCACATAAAAGCCCTGTAAGGCACTCCCCAAATCTCTTCCCGTCAAATTGTTATAGGCCTCAGTATCAGAAAGTGAGGCATGAATAAATTGCCCCCTAGCGGTAAATCTTTGGTAGGCATAACGTGCATCAAGACCTAGCATACGTATACCAATGTTCGCTCCGTCAATTGCTTCAACATCATCTTCGGCCTGCGTTTTTCCGAAATACCCGGACAGACCCAATCGAAGACCGGAAATTCCATAATAGTCAAATTTCATTGATAGAGTTGGACTATCGACCGTCGATTGAATTGCTTTTTGACGCCCGCTTCGAAGTCCATTTGAGCCTTTTAAAAACCCAGATACACCACCTTCGCCATTCGCTTCGGTCGATTTGAATCCGTTAAACACATACGCTTGGTATCCTAAAGAAATGTCATTGAATCGACCGGCCACACCAACACCGATTTCACGCGGGTCGGTTTATAAGGTGAATAAATG
>CAZTLZ010000182.1:0-262 GCA_964614665.1 uncultured Maribacter sp. | reverse complement strand
TGTAGGTACAATTACATTATCCATAGCAGGGCGCTCTGTACCGTTAAAAGTAGTTGGTTCGTGAAATTCATTGACGATACCCATAGGCACTAACATTAGACCACCTCGTATGCTAATATTGTTTCCAACCGCATAGTTCACAAAGGCCTGTTCAACAAAAACTTCGTTTACATGCTCTAATTCGACTTCGGTTACGAACTGGGTTCGTTCATTAAAACGATATCCGAAGAGCAATACCAATCGTTGAATATCCAACTCTCCG
>CAZTLZ010000181.1:0-6982 GCA_964614665.1 uncultured Maribacter sp. | reverse complement strand
AGAATCCATTAAAAAGGTGTACCCCGAGGCCAAGATAGTGGTGCTGAATAAAACTACCGAAGGGCAGGCCTGTACCTGCGAAATCGGACTAGAGAACGAAGACCTCGATAGTCCCCTGTTGATCGCTGCTTGTGACAATGGGATGCTATATAACAAGAAAAAGTATGAATCCTTACTTGATGATACTCATGTAGATGCTATCGCCTGGTCATTTAGAAATCATCCGAGTAGTGACCGAAACCCCGAAATGTACGGCTGGATAAAAACAGATGAAAACGATTCGATTACGGGAGTAAGTGTAAAAAAGGCCATTAGTGATACCCCAAGAAAAGACCATGCTGTCGTCGGCGCCTTCTATTTCAGAAAGACCCGTTACTTTTTAGAAGCGTTATCACGGATGTACAAAAAAAACGAAAGGGTAAACGGAGAATTCTATGTAGACAGTTGTTTGAATGAGCTTGTTGAAATGAACTTGAATGCAAAAGTATTCGAAATCGACCACTATATTGGTTGGGGCACCCCGAACGACTATAAAACATTTTCCTATTGGCAGAGCTTTTTTCATAAGGCAGATTGGCATCCCTACCGCTTGGAAAAGGATGTTACAGTTGACGAATCAAGCATTGCTGCTTTGGATAACATGTACAATGATTTCGATCAAGAATGGCGATAGATAGCACCACGCGAGGTCAATTGCTAAAATTCATTGTTTCGGGACTTATTGCAGTTGCCGTAGACTTTGGGGTCTATTATCTATTGAATAATTACACCAGTCATAATGTTTCAAAGGGAATTTCCTTTTTGACTGGAAGTATTGTAGCATATTTACTGAACAAGTTTTGGACCTTTGATACCAAGGAGTTTTCAGGCAAACAACTGTTTCGATTCTTTTTTTTATACGGGACGACATTGGCAATCAATGTCTTGGTAAATAAAGGGGTTCTTAATCTTTTTAATAGTGTTTTATTCGGATTTTTGTGTGCAACAGGCGCGAGTACCATATTGAATTTCTTAGGACAAAAGTTCTGGGTTTTTAAAAAATAGGCATAAACTAAAAATGGTGACATGAAATTGTCGATTGTAATACCCTGCTATAACGAAAGCAAGAATATTCCCTTGATTCTGTCACGCTTTGATGAGGTCATCAATAGGGAAGATATCGAGGCTATATTGGTCAATAATGGCTCAACGGATAATTCGCAAGAAGTGCTTGAAGGTCTAGTACCGAAATATCCCTTTGCAAGAGTGGTCAATGTGCCGGTGAATAAGGGGTATGGATATGGCATTTTATCAGGACTGCGCGAAGCTAAGGGAGCATATATAGGCTGGACCCATGCTGACATGCAGACAGATCCAAACGACGTAATCAAAGCCCTGAAAATTATCGAAAACGACATGGGTGCCGAACAAATTTACGTAAAGGGAGATCGCAAAGGGAGGCCATTTTTTGATCAGTTCTTCACTTCGGGGATGAGCTTTTTTGAAACGATTTACATGGGCGAAAAGCTGCATGACATCAATGCCCAACCGAATATTTTTCATCGGGGGTTTTTTGAAAGTTGGGAGAATCCCCCACATGATTTCGCTTTGGATCTGTATGCGCTTTATATGGCAAAAAAACAAAAAGTAAAAGTTGTCAGATTTGATGTGCTTTTCCCTGAACGAGTGCATGGTACTTCGAGTTGGAATACCGGGTTTGCGGCAAAAAAGAAGTTTATTAAAAGAACGTTAGATTTTAGTGCAAAACTAAAGAAGAGCTTAAAGTAATATGGAGTTTATCGCACATCGTATCAATACCCTTTCTGAATTGGAAAAACTACCGACCCAATTTGGGGTGGAAATCGATTTAAGAGACCGATTAGATGGTACGGTTTATATTGCACATGACCCGTTTACTCCCGGTGAAGATTTTGAAACCTACTTGAAACACTACAAGCACGGTACAATGATCTTGAATATTAAGAGTGAGCGAATAGAGTTCAAGGTGTTGGAGCTTATTCAGAAATATCGGATTTCAAAATACTTCTTTCTAGATTCCTCCTTTCCAATGATCTATTCGTTAGCCAAGAAAGGAGAGCAAAATGTGGCGTTGCGCTTTTCTGAGTTTGAAGGAATTGATACCATACAGGCAATGAATGGAAAAGTAGACTGGCTTTGGGTCGATTGTTTTACCAAATTACCGATTGACCGACAGCTATTTTTAGAGTTTAAGAAAATGGGGTATAAATTATGTTTGGTTTCTCCGGAATTGCAAGGTCGCGATGCCGATATCGAAGCATACAAAGGATATTTGGATGCAGAGGAAATTCGCTTTGACGCAATATGTACCAAATACTATAATGTATCAAGATGGGAATAAATAGTAGCTTAAATTTTTCCCTTAAAGATAAAAAAGGGGTCTTTAAACTGGAGATACTTAGAAATAAGGTGTTCTGGATTGGACTAGTGCTAAAGGTCACATTATCCTTTCTATTTGCAGGGCGATTTCTGAGGGAGGCTTTTATTCCGTTCGTCACTTATTTCTTCGAATCAGGATTTGACAACCCATATGAATTCTTTTATGGGGCTGGTGCTGCTGACGCTTTTCCTTACCCTCCCTTTATGCTTTACTTTCTTGGATTTTTAGGAGGTTTTGCCGCCGACCTTTCCCCATTCCTGATAAGAATACCAATGCTTTTAGCAGACATAGTTATTCTTTTGGTGTTGAGCAGATTGCTCAAGGGAAAGTCGGCAAAACTATTGAAATACTACTGGTTATCTCCTGTTTTAATCTATATCACTTACATTCATGGACAGTTAGATGTTGTTCCCATAATGTTCCTATTGGCATCTTCCTATTTGCTTTTCAAAAAGAAGAACATCTTATCTGCTTTGGTGTTGGGACTTGGAATTGCAGCAAAAACCAATCTTATTCTAGTTATTCCATTCTATGTGTTATATATCTGGAAGAATAATAACGAGAGAAAATTAGCCAAACTCGTGGTGCCTGCGATGGTCACTTTATTAGCGGTTTTGCTTTTAAACCTGCCCTATATTAACAGTGAGGCGTATCTGAATATGGTTTATGGTAATAGTGAACAATCCAAGGTATGGAACGCAGGTTTCCCTATGATTGGCAGATTGAACTATTACATTATTCCGGCTGCATATCTGATTTTGTTGGCAACTGCAACGCGCTTTAAACGCATAAGCAAAGACTTATTTTTAATCTTCATCGGCTTTTCTTTTTCAGTACTTTTGATATTTATTCCTCCCCAACCAGGGTGGTATTTTTGGATACTTCCCTTTTTCGTGTACTTCGCAATTCGAGAAAACAAGTTCTCTTTTCTACCCATATTAGCTTTACAACTGGCATTTCTAATATACTTTGCGGTAGTACCCGATTCAGATTTTTTCTCCGTTTTCCTTTTTGGGGAAAGCGAATTCACTTTTTATGGTTTTTTCGAGAACAATCAGTGGATTTCACCAGATGTTTTGGCGAGTTTGGCTTTGACATTTTTGCAAACCTGCTTACTTCTTAATGTCTATTGGATTTATAAATGGGGCATTAAAAAGAATCTCGAAAAGAAAATAAAGAACAAACCGTTCTTAATAGGTATTGGCGGTGACTCAGGGGTGGGTAAATCGACATTGACCGAATTATTGACCAGCCTTTTTGGAGCCCTTAATATGACAATCATTAGAGGGGATGACATGCATAGGTGGGAACGGGGTCATGATAAATGGGACGAAATAACACACTTATCACCTAAAGCGAATCATCTGCATGAAGACATCAAACACCTAAAAACCTTAAAGGACGGGAAAAAGGTATTGCGAAGATTCTATGATCATGGAACAGGAAAGTTTACTGAGCCCACCAATGTATATCCAAATAAAATAACGGTTTTCGAAGGGTTGCACCCTTTCTATATCTCTGCCAAACGAAATCTTTTTGATTTGAAGATTTTCGTAGAGCCCGAGGAAAATTTAAGATTACATTGGAAGATAAGCCGTGACATCAAAAAAAGAAATTATACCAAAGAAAAGGTATTGCACCAACTTAAGCTTCGTGAGGCTGATAGCAACAAGTATATTCAGTCTCAAGCGCCTTTCTCCGATATTAAAATTGCTTATTATACCGCAGAGCAAATTCCGGATATCGGCAATGGCGATGAAGTGGAATTAGCGCTCAAAATCGAGTTGGAAACCAATATTGACGTCAATGACCTTCTAGATCGGTTAAATAGAATCACCAGCTTGCAAATTGTACATGAATACGGAGTGAGTAATCAAGTCATCGATGTACAGGGGAAAGCTTCAGGAGCAGAAATCAAAAAGGCCATGGAAGGGTTCATTGGCGATTATGATGAATTCATTGAGGATGTGGTTTTCGAAAAAGACCTGAACGGTTTTTTACAGTTGTTTTTTATCTATTGCATTGTATATAAAGCAAAAAATAATTCTTAAATGAAAAAGAGTGAAATTCTTGAATTCTTGAGAAAGTATAAGGCATTGCTTATTGCTTTGTTTTTACTGTTTGTGACGGTAGTTATACTGCAGGTAAACTACAATAAAAATCATATGCATAATTACACCGTTGATGAGTATTTTACGATTACCACGATTCACCCCAAGCTTACGCCGGACAAAACCATACACAGAGCTCTAAACGGCCCCAGAATGTTCACTTACTTGTTCTATCCGGGCGCTATGGTTGGCATGATCAATCATATGGGTGGTAATATCTATGAAGACGGCTGGAAGTACCCGGGGCATAATTATTTTGTGAAAAACTATCGCACGTCAAGTTCTGGTTTGAAATACAATATGGAGGACCCCAATTTCAGATATTTCCATTATTATCTAAAGTTGCAAAGCATCTTATTTATGTTTCTTTCGTTTATACCGATTGTTTTTTTGTTATGGAAAAACAAGTACTACACAGGGATGTTTATGGTGGCCACACTAATCGGCATTAATTTTTTAGCACTTGATGAACGTAGCCTTTTCTATATCGAGCCCATGCTTATTTCCATGATGAACGTGCTCATTTGGCTCTACTTTTTTATTGCTGCAAAGAAAAAAATAAGTTGGTTTTGGATAGTTTTTTCACCTTTTCTATTTGCATTGACCATCTCACTTAAATTTTCTGCTTTGTTCTTTATTGCATTGATTATGGTAATGTTGGTTTCTAAATTCAAAACACTGGAAAAGCGATTGACTGCTGGTCTTCTACTAATCCTTTTTTCTCTGTTTTTCTTTTGTTTGATTAATTGGAATATCTTTTATAGTAAGGAAGTTTTTAATGCAGTGGTTCACGATTATTTTTCCAATTTTTATCAATATGCAACAGGTAATAAGGGGCAAGTAGTCGAGAATATTAAACTCCATAATTTAAAGAAAATGGTAATGGAGGTTTTTTATTCCTTGGGAGGCTTAGTGTTCGTATTGCCGATTATTCTGTTTTTTGGGCTCAAATGGTTCCCTAAAAAATCCCTTTTGACTTGGGTGGGCTTTATTGGGGTAATCCTACTTTCCATTGGCCTTATCGTTAAGCAGCAAGTGTACATCGACAGGAATATACTTCCGTTCCTTACGGCATTGGTCCTCATTACCGGGGTCATGTTAGATCAGATTATTGCACATGTCAAGGAACAGGCAAATTTCAAAAAGAAACTGAAACCGACATATCTGTACGTTCTCATCGGGGTGTTCACTGTTGTTCCCATGTGGGGCCACTCCAAAAATTATTTAAAGAGAATCTTTCCTAGCGCCAAGGCTAGTATAGCCAAGGTGGTTCAGGAAATGAAAGAAAAGGAAACCAGGAGACTAGTGACAATTGACTATCCAAATCTTGAGACTTCGGAGGGTTTCTCATCCAAAACAGAAGTTCCGTCCGCTATTCCTACTAACGGGAAAAATTTCAAGAGTTTTCTTAAGAGTAGTATTCAAAATTTCCAAACAGAAGATGTTGTGGTGATTTCTGAGGTCGATAACAACAAGCAATTGACCACATATATACTGCCCCGCATTTTTAATACCAATGTGCAGTATGACAAGCATTTCGTTTTTTACAACTCCCCTAAAAAGAACCCTGCATATCAAAGAATACGCGCGACTTTCAATAGTGAAGAGTCAAAGCCCCTATTTAAGGATTCAGTACGCATTCGCGAGGACTTAATTTTAAGAGAAATCAAAATTGAAAAGGGCAATAAGATGTATTTTAAATT
Organism: uncultured Maribacter sp.; assembly: GCA_964614665.1. Classification (GTDB taxonomy): domain Bacteria; phylum Bacteroidota; class Bacteroidia; order Flavobacteriales; family Flavobacteriaceae; genus Maribacter_C. The sequence continues at coordinate 770 of CAZTLZ010000181.1, read as the reverse complement.
CGATTACCTTGCCGCAAAGACCAAAGATTGGAATGGCTGTCGGTTTTATTTTCACGGAAAGGCTTATGACGATGATATATCCAAACTACCAGAAGACCGGGTCGAACATGGTTTTGAAGGTTGGGATTTTAGCATTAATGATAAGAATTCATTTAGGTATGGTACTTCCATGTATGTAGTCCACGAATTCAAGCCCACTTTGAGAAGATACAAAGAATTCTCATTCGGTATTTTCCGAGGATGTACGAAAAGTGAGGAATTTATGGTGAAGAATGTGATACTATCAGAATAATCTTGTGAATTCATAGCATCTTATTACGGAATGAACCCACTAGTCTCTATAATCACTCCGGTATATAACGCCGAAAAATACTTGTCAGAACATCTAATATCGGTGCAAGGGCAAACCTATACGAACTGGGAGCATATTCTAGTCGATGATTGTTCTTCTGACGGCAGTGCCGCCCTAGTGCAATCCTATCAAGCCAAAGATTCAAGAATCAAATACCACCGTCTTAAAACAAATAGTGGCGCAGGAATAGCCAGAAACAAGGCAATAGAACTGGCCCAAGGAAAGTATATTGCCTTTTTAGATAGCGATGATCAATGGTATCCCGAGAAGTTAGAGAAGCAGCTTAATTTCATGCAAAATAATGATTACCACTTCACCTTTACCGATTATGATATGGTAGATGAAATGGGAAATAAGCTGACAAAGAAAGTAAAATGTAAGCCTAAAGTGACCTATAAGAGTGCATTATATAAAAACC
>CAZTLZ010000180.1:0-7042 GCA_964614665.1 uncultured Maribacter sp. | reverse complement strand
CCACAGGAAGCCAAAGAAAGACTTGAATATCTACAAACCAATGGGGAAACCCCGTACGCTTTTTCCTTTAGAAGTAAATTCAAACCTGAAGACTTAAAAAACTATTTGCCGCTACAATAACCAAAATTAAAATTTATAATCTTCGTAGTTTTACGAGAATCAAAAAACATAAAATGGCAGACCAAAAAAGACTCTTTCTCCTAGATGCATATGCTCTGATTTTCCGTGGGTATTATGCCTTGATAAAGAATCCCAGAATCAATTCAAAAGGTATGGACACCTCTGCTATCATGGGGTTCGTGAATTCCCTTTTTGATGTAATCAAAAGAGAAAAACCAGACCATTTGGCCGTTTGTTTTGACAAGGGGGGAAGTGCCGAGCGAACTGAGCTCTTCCCTGAATATAAAGCCAACCGTGACGAAACGCCTGATGCTATTAAAATTGCGGTTCCCTATATACAAGACATATTGAACGCCATGCATATTCCGGTTGTTGTAAAAGAAGGTTGGGAGGCAGATGATATCATAGGCACGCTCGCCAAACAAGCAGAAAAGGAAGACTATAAAGTATTTATGGTAACGCCTGACAAGGATTTTGGACAATTGGTTTCTGAAAATATTTTCATGTACCGGCCGGCGAGAATGGGCAACGGAATTGAAATTTGGGGTATTCCCGAAGTACAAAAACGTTTTGGGGTAGAACGCCCAGAACAAGTTATCGATTACCTCGGAATGATGGGTGATGCCAGTGATAATATACCTGGCTTACCAGGAGTGGGAGACAAAACCGCCAAAAAGTTTTTAGAACAATTTGGCTCCATGGAAGAACTTTTAGCCAATACCGATCAACTAAAGGGCAAGATGAAAGAGAAAGTCGAAGCCAATGGAGAGTTGGGCCTACTTTCGAAAAAACTAGCCACGATAAGCCTCGATGTAGACGTGACTTTCGATGCAAAAGATTATGAAATGTGTGACCCTGATAATCAAAAAGTTCAAGGCATATTCGAGGAGTTGGAATTTAGGAGATTGAAGGATCAATTCGTAAAAATATTTTCAGGGGAAGTACAAGAACCCCAAGCCGAAACAGAACGTGCTCCTACCGCAAAAGCAAAACCTACAGAGGCCGGGGGCGGCCAATTTTCATTATTTGGAGGCGACCCTTCCGAGGCGGCTGGAACGATCAAAAATTACAACAGCCGAAAAACCATAGCTGATACAGCCCATGTATATCAAAGCATTGCACCCGGCATGGCTATGAAATTATTCGTGCAGAATTTAATGAAACAAAGCTCGGTATGTTTCGACACGGAGACTACAGGTATCAATCCGTTGACGGCTGAATTGGTGGGTATCGCTTTTTCATGGGAGCCAACAAAAGGGTTTTATATTCCTTTTCCCGAAGATAAAACCGAGGCTCAAGAAATGATTGAACAGTTACGTCCGTTTTTCGAATCTGAGGAAATTGAAAAAATCGGCCAAAATTTAAAGTATGATATTAAAGTTCTCGACAAATACAATGTCAAGGTAAAAGGTAAATTCTTTGACACTATGCTGGCACATTATCTTATTAATCCGGATATGCGCCATAATATGGATGTGCTATCGGAAACTTATCTCAACTATACACCCGTTTCGATTACCGAACTCATCGGCAAAAAAGGAAGGAACCAACTTTCAATGCGTGATGTTCCTCTCGAAAAACAAACCGAATATGCTGTCGAGGATTCTGATATTACCTTGCAATTGGCACATCATTTCAGACCCGAATTGAAAGAGGCCAACACGGAAGATTTATTTAATGATATCGAGATTCCGCTTTTACATGTTTTAGCGGATATGGAATTAGAGGGTATTAATCTTGACAAGCAATTCTTGAGTTCCCTTTCTGAAGACTTGAATACCGATATCGCAGATTTAGAGGCCAAAATTTATAACGCAGCAGGGCAAGAATTCAACATTGCTTCACCAAAGCAATTGGGGGAAATTCTTTTCGATAAAATGAAATTGGTCGACAAGCCTAAAAAGACAAAAACAGGACAATATTCCACGGCTGAAGATGTACTTTCTTATTTGGCCAAAGACCATGAGATCATCCAAAATGTTCTGGACTACAGAGGACTTTCAAAATTGAAAAGCACCTATGTTGACGCACTTCCTTTGCAGGTTGAGGAAAGTACCGGAAGAGTACATACCGATTATATGCAAACTGTAGCCGCCACCGGGAGATTAAGTAGTAACAACCCGAACCTTCAGAACATTCCCATTCGAACGGAACGCGGCCGCCAAGTACGTAAAGCTTTCGTACCAAGAGATGAGGACCACACCCTGTTAGCTGCGGATTATTCCCAAATAGAATTGCGCATCATTGCCGCTTTGAGTGAAGAAACTACTATGATAGAAGCCTTCAAAAACGGTGAAGATATTCATGCCTCAACAGCCGCCCGTGTGTTCAATGTTCCTTTAGAAGAAGTTACCCGTGAACAACGAAGTAATGCCAAAACCGTTAATTTCGGTATCATCTATGGCGTTTCCGCATTTGGATTAAGCAATCAAACGGACCTATCGCGTTCGGAAGCCAAGGAGCTTATCGAAACATACTACAAGACCTACCCCAAACTTAGGAACTATATGGGTGAGCAGGTTGATTTTGCACGAGATAACGGTTATGTGCAAACTGTTTTAGGCAGGCGTAGGTATTTAAAAAATATCAACGGCAGCAATGCCATTGTTAGAGGCGCCGCAGAACGAAACGCAGTGAATGCGCCTATTCAAGGTAGTGCAGCTGATATCATCAAGATCGCCATGATCAACATTCATAAAAAATTATCTCAGGAAAATTACAAGTCTAAAATGTTGTTGCAAGTACATGACGAATTGGTTTTCGATGTGTATAATCCAGAAATGGAAAAACTAAAAACCATGGTCAAATCAGAGATGGAAAATGCGTACAAACTTTCTGTACCTCTTGATGTTGAGCTTGGGGTTGGTAGTGACTGGCTAGAGGCCCACTAAAAATTAGTGTTAAGCTTTTCAAAAAGACATACGAATGATCGATGAAATGCGTTCTTGTTGAAGAACCTCATATGAAGCTGAATCTATAAAACAACTATAGTGAAAAAGCTTCTTATCATCACTTTAATATTCGTTTCAGGGCTTCAATGTGCTATTGCCCAGTCGGGAAATGGAACTGAAACTATATTAAAAGTAAAAGTATTTCCCAACCCGGCCACGAACGTGGTGAACATTTTGGGACTCCAAAATAGTAGTAGAGCGGATATATCGGTTAGTGATACTTATGGTAATGCGGTTTTGCAACACCGTTGGGAAATCAAAAACAATGCCTTGAATATTCCGATTGCTTCTCTAGATCCAGGAATCTATATTGTTACCATCCGTTCAGAAGAGCAACAGGTACAGACCAAGTTCTACAAGCAGTAAGGGCTTTACCTAGTCAAAAACGAAGTTGTACGTCAAAGCAAATAATGGACTGTTCATAATTGAAAGCTCATAGGTACCTAAAGGGCTTCCGAGAAAAACATCAGTATCTACCCCTGGCTGTCTTTGCGTATAATAAACATTGAAGGGGTTCCTTCTTCCATATACGTTGTAAATGGTAAATGTCCAATCGCCCACCCATCTGCGATTCAATTTTTTACCATATTTCACCTTCCAAGAAAAATCCAACCGGTGGAAGGGTCGTAAACGCGCATTGTTTCGCTCAATAAAAATGGGTACGTCAATATTTTCCAATTGAAAAACACTGTTAGCAACGGTATAAGGCCTACCAGTTTGACCCGTAAAATTAAAACTCCAAGTATTAAATCTATCGCCCTCAAAATTTATCGTGGCATTCAATACATGGGGCCGATCAAAATCAGATGGGAACCAATTATTGTTGTTCACTCGATCTGCAAGCTTTTCACTTTCTACTCGTAAAAGACTTCTAGACCATGTGTAATTAAGCCATCCGTTTATTTTACCATTCGGCTTTCGAAGGCTGAACTCGATACCGTAGGCCTCACCTTCTCCCTGAACAACATCTCTTTCTAAAAATTCTTCCAAGAAAAAATCAGCACCGGGTTTATAAGTTAAATTGTTTTTGGTATCTCGATAATATCCTTCCAAACCTATTTCTACTTCATTGTCAGCAAGATTCTTATAAATTCCTAGGCCGTATGTATCGCTCACCTGGGGTTTGATACTAGGATCAGCAGTTTTCCATCGAGAAGTGGGTAAGGGAGTGGTAGAATTATAAACGTTTTGAAGAAACTGATTTAACCGAGCGTAACTTGCTTTTACCGATGTGTTTTCATTGAGCTTTATGTTTGCCCCAAGTCTAGGCTCTAACCCATTATAAGTTTTAACCCCCGCCCCCTTTTCAAAAATGGTGGTACCCAATAGCACTTCGGTATTGTCATCAAAACTAGCCTCTGTAAATGGCCCAACAAGAACATAATGATTAAATCGCAAACCGGCAGACAATGAAACATTCTTCAGAGGGTTAAAATTGACGCTTGCATATGCTCCAAATTCGTAACTATCCTCCCTAGCCAAAGAAACAGGCTGAATACTACTAGTACTTCCAGGGAATAATTCACCCGGACTAATTTGATATCTAATTGCTTGACCGCCTAGATAGTAGTTGAGATCTTCGCTTACGTTTTTTGAAAATTCAGATATGAAACTTAGATAGTTGATTTTTGAATCAAAGACGATTTCATTTTCACTATCAACTTCAGGAAATATAGTCTTGGGTGTGTAATTACTCATCACCAAAAGTGTTCTCAAGTTACTTTCATCGTTAAAACTATGTCTCCAATTTAAGGTTCCGTTCAAGCTATTAAAATCGTACTGATTATTTTCTGCGTTGATGTTTTGTATTTTGGTAATAAGATCTAATTGGTAAAAGTCTTTACTATAAAAGCCTGTAAAAGTTATCTGATCATTTTCCGTGGGTAGGTACAATAATTTAATTGTGCTATCATAGAAACTTGCTTTTGTGTCTTTCAATCGATCCGAAACCAAGGGCAGCAAGAAGTCAGTAAAGCCCGCCCTTCCACCAACCGTCATCATTAATTTATCCTTAATTATTGGCGTTTCTATTGACAACCTACTGGATACCAACCCAATACCTCCACTTAATTTAAACTTGTCTACATAGGGGTTTTTAACTTTTATATCTAATACAGAAGTGATTCTTCCACCGTAGCGAGCAGGAATATTGGCACGATACAAGTCAACCTTACCTATTACATCAGGAGTGAATACAGAAAACAAACCAAAAAGGTGTGTTGGGTTGAATACCGGAGCATAATCAAATAATATTAAGTTCTGATCTAGTGCTCCTCCCCTGACCGAAAGTCCGTTGCTTATCTCGCCGGCATTGTTCACTCCGGCCAATAAGGTCATACTTCTCAACACATCAACTTCACCCAGACCAGCGGGAATCTTCTTGATTTCTTGAGTTCCTAACTGCAAGGCACCCATTTGTGGTAGTTCAATGTTGTCATTTATTCGTTTCGCCCTAACAATGACTTCCGAAAGCTGTTCCTCCGTTTCCAATAATTCAACTTTTAGAAATTGGGTCCTATTTAAATTTAATTCACGTACCTCACTTCGGTATCCGATATAGGAAATGGTAATGGTATACCTATCTTGAGGTAAGCTCATATTAAATCGTCCGGATGCATTCGTTATACCCCCACAGGCGCAAGGCTGTATCACTACCTCAGCACTTTCCAAGGCGAGACCTGTGGCATTATCAAGTATTTGTAGTGATAGTGTATGCTCTTGCCCAGATAGAGTATTGGCCAAACATAAAACCAATATGAAGCCTAAAAAGAGTTCTATTTGATTCTTCATGGAATTATGGTGTCCTGCGGACTTTAGTCTACCCATTTCTCAGGTCTCATTGCGGTTCTAAATCGAGTTTCTGTACATGGGGCACTTATAGTTGCGGGTGGTGGATAAGGTGAAAGCAAAGTAGGTTCAAGGTTAGCAGATACCAAGGGCTCTATGGCATCTTCTTCAACAGTGCTCCGGTCAATAAAAATAGAGGTCACCGAAGCAGAAGCTGCCGTAAATCTTCCAAAAACAAAATCATCTTCATCATTAGCATTCACCAAATTACCGATTAATGCCGCTGGAGGAGGTGCATTGAAGCCTGAATTATTATCAACGATGTCTTTCAATACTTGGTAATAGTTATATGCAGCTGGTGTTAATGTAAATTGTTGTAATTCAACAACCATATTCTCTTTCGTATATAGAGGCATATTAGCAACAGCCAAATTTGAAGTTGTTCTACCATTTGAAAACTTATCATCAAAAATGCTTATGCTTTCAGGAAAGCGAATTTTCCAGCAATCGGTATCACATACATAACTAAAGAAATCGGGAGTAGGTACATCAGTATTTGTACACTCTCCATTTCTTAAAATCGAATCCAAACAAGTTTCACAAATATCAAGGTTCTCAAACGACCGAAAAGTCCAATAATAAAAATTTTCTTGGTCTTCAGGGTCATCAAAGGTAGCCGAGACGAGATGTCCCGGTTGATACTCACCGACACCCTCATCGAATTGTAATTCAGGATTATATGCAGCAGTAATACCAGATATTGGCACGGGATTCAAAATGGTTTCTGGTGAAGATTTATATTGTGTTCCATCAATTAGGGTGATAGCTAGCTCCCAGCGTTCACCGACCTCAACCGTAAAATCGGCTGGTGGAGCGTAGGCCCCTTCTTCCTCAAACAGGGTAATGGTCTGGCCTGTATCCGAATTTTTAAAAGAAACGGTTGCTCCTTTTTCGAAAACTGTAGTATTGACACCGAACTCGGTAACCGATTTATTAATGATAACATAAGAAGTACCTGCTGCCGTAGAAGCAAAACCCTCAACAAATACGAGCCCTTCTTTAAACTCAAATTCCGGTGCTACGGGATCAACACAACCTAAAAGCAAAACAGAAAAACAAGTGAAGATCCTAAAATGGAAACGTTTGGTCATTCTTAAGAAAAATATCAGCAATCATAAAGATAA
>CAZTLZ010000179.1:0-7066 GCA_964614665.1 uncultured Maribacter sp. | reverse complement strand
GGAGTAACTATGAGCGGTTCGAGACCGCTTAATTTCAAGTATCTTGTTGCCGGTTGCCAGTTATCGGTTGATGGTATGTTTAAGTTACCCTCAGACATCAATCGTTATTTTTGTAATATTTGATAAACCCATTAATGAGTTTTTTGCACTTTAAAACTTGTTTGAACGCAAGATTAAAATCTTCCTTTTTCAAATATTCTTGGTCCAAAGCAATAAACAATTGGGTTTCCAATTCATACAGAGAACCTCTTGCTATATGTAAAAACTGAATGGTATCGGCAGAAGTTCTTCGACCGCAACCTTCCGCAATATTTGAAGGAATAGAAATCGCACATCGACGTATCTGGCTTGTCAAACCGTACATTTCCTCCTTCGGAAAGGATTTTGAGATTTTGTATATTGAATTCACCAAAATCCTAGTCTCTTTCCAAACATCCAATTCTGTATATTCCATTTTTAACATTTAACGAGCAACTGACAACGATCAACTACCAATCACCAAATTTCTAGGACTATATTTTTTAACCAATTCAGCAATTGCAGTAATGTGCTCAGGAGTGGTTCCACAACATCCCCCCACTATATTCACCAATCCTTTTTCCAAATATTCTTTGATTTGCTCGGCCATTTGTTCAGGAGTTTCATCGTATTCTCCAAAAGCATTTGGCAATCCTGCATTCGGATGCGCAGAAACCGCATGTTCCGTTCTACTGGATAAAACCTCCAAATGAGGAACTAACTGATTGGCTCCCAGAGCACAATTAAATCCAACGGATAAAATTGGGATATGTGAGATGGAAATCAAAAAGGCTTCCGCAGTTTGTCCCGATAAAGTTCTTCCAGAGGCATCTGTTATTGTGCCACTGACCATAATCGGAACATCAATATTACGTTCTTCCTTAACTTCCTCGATAGCAAAAAGAGCTGCCTTTGCATTCAGTGTATCAAAAATGGTTTCGACGAGTAGAATATCGACTCCCCCATCTAATAAAGCTTCAACTTGTTGTTTATATGCGATACGCAATTCATCAAACGATACAGCACGAAAGCCAGGGTCATTTACATCGGGTGACATACTAGCGGTTTTATTGGTCGGGCCAATGCTTCCTGCTACAAATCGCGGTTTATCAGGTTCTCTTGCCGAAAATTCCTTCGCTACCTTTTTGGCGATTTTTGCCGATGCGTAATTGAGTTCGTATACAAGGTCTTCCATATGGTAGTCGGCCATTGCAATCGTTGTACCCGAAAACGTATTGGTTTCGACAATATCCGCTCCTGCGGCAAAATACTTTCGATGCACTTCTGCAATGGCTTCCGGCTGGGTAAGCGATAATAAATCGTTGTTTCCTTGCAAGGGATGTTCCCAGGCCACAAAACGCTCACTTCGAAAATCCTCCTCCGTGAAATTATAGCGTTGGAGCATGGTGCCCATAGCGCCATCCAAAACTAGAATTCGTTTTTGTAATAAGTCTTTGATATCTACCATATATTAATCGCCAAAACAATGAATTGGCTATGTAAATTATCAAGTAAGGAAAAGTATAGACGACCTGTCTTTTCTTTTGTTATCTGCCCGTAAATCGGATAGAACGTAGCACCTTCTTTAAAGATAAAGGGTTGCTAAGGCATCAACGGGTCTAGTCCCTCCACCTTTCTTGATAACTGTTTTCAATGTTTGTATGAACTGGGTACAAAGTAAAGCCACAGCCTAAAGAAAACCAAATAATAGTCTCTTTTTTTGACACCTCCGTATTCGAATAAAAACCCCTTAATTGCAATAATCAAGGGGTTCCTGACTAATTCAGATAAAAAATCTAAATAATGCTTTGTACTACTTCTTTTTTTGCTTCTTTCTTTGTGCCATCAAAGCCTTCTACACCCCCGACCGTAGTATATTTCATAACATATCTCTTTCCTGGGTTAATCAATTGATAAGCATATTGACACATTACGGCGGCCTCATGAAAACCTGATAAGATCAACTTTAATTTACCTTCATAGGTATTCACATCACCAATGGCAAATACTCCAGGAATATTGGTCTGATAATCTTTGGCATTGTTGACTTTTATAGCATTTTTCTCTATTTCCAAGCCCCAGTTGCCAATGGGCCCCAACTTAGGAGATAGTCCGAATAGAGGAATAAAGTTATCCACTTCCAAATATGTTTCTCCTTTGGATGAATCATTATGTTTTATAACCACAGCTTCCAACCTTTCATCTCCGTAAAGCTTTTTGACTTCCGCTTCTGTGTAAAGTTTGATCTTACCCAATTTGGCAAGTTCAGATGCCTTCTCGACCGAATCCAATGCCCCCCGGAATTCATTTCTTCTATGTACCAAAGATACTTCAGATGCCAAGTCGGCAAGATAAATTGCCCAGTCTAGTGCGGAATCACCGCCGCCGGCAATAACTACTTTTTTATCACGGTACACTTCAGGGTCCTTTATGATATAGGCGACTCCCTTGTCTTCAAATTCTTGAATGTTTTCGATAGGTGGTTTTCTTGGTTCAAAGGAACCCAATCCTCCGGCAATAACAACCACGGGGGCGTGATGTCTTGTACCTCTATTTGTTGTAACGATATAAGAACCGTCCTCCTGTCTTTCTAAAGTTTCGGCACGTTCCCCTAAAGTAAAACCAGCGTTAAAAGGTTTTATTTGTTCCATAAGATTGTATACCAAATCACCAGCCAATATTTCTGGAAAGGCTGGAATATCATAAATGGGTTTTTTTGGGTAAATTTCCGAACATTGTCCTCCAGGTTCTGGTAGAGCGTCTATCAAATGACATTTTAATTTCAAAAGCCCTGCTTCAAAAACAGTGAAGAGTCCGGTAGGACCTGCACCAATAATCAATATGTCTGTTTTTATCATTTTTTGCACTTTTTTATACTTTTTAGGCCAATTTTGACATGATTTCGTTCATTTTACTCACTTTCTGTTCAAAACTTCCTTTTATGGTTTTTCTATAATCGTTTAAATTTTGTACCATCTTGATACTATCTTCAGGCATAACTTCCTCAAAGAATTGACGTATTCGTTTTGCCGTCATTGGGGTTTTCCATTTGTTGAAATGGCAATTTTCACATTACCTTTTGTAACTTTTCCTCCCATATAAAATTACCGTACATCGGATTATCCGTAACATTTACATATTTGTCAAGAGACCAAATCAGATGCTCCATACCTTTCTTTAATGCTCAAAATTTGTTCACGATGATGTACTACTTCACCGATTATGATAATTGCAGGGTTAGCCAATTGTTTCTTTTCTACCTCAGTCTTGATAGACATTATTGTACCCAAACCTATTTTTTCATCCTCTCTGGTACCATTTTGGATAATCGCAATTGGTGTTTCAGATTTTCCTTCTTTTTTGAAAAGCTCTACTATTTGTCCGAGTTTGGACATTCCCATAAGGATAACAACTGTTGCACTTGACTTTGCGGCCAGTCGAATATCATTGGAGAGTTTGTGCTCTTTGGTTGTACCTGTAATTACCCAAAAACTCTCGGCCGAACCTCGTTTCGTAACCGGAATGTTTTGAGCAGCCGGAACTGACAGACAAGATGAGATTCCAGGTACTAGAGCAACTTCTAATCCATGCTCAGCAGCATATTTCATCTCTTCAGCTCCTCTTCCAAAAACAAAAGGATCCCCACCTTTTAAACGTACCACATTTCCATAGGTCTTTGCACGACTTACTATCAATTCATTGATTTGTTCTTGGTGATAAGAATAGCACCCCTTGCGTTTCCCGACAAAAATTTGTTCCGCTTGGCGTGCGTATTCCAATAACTTGGTGTCAACCAAGGCGTCGTACAAAACCACGTCAGCACTTCGCAAGGCTTTGATCGCTTTTAGGGTAATAAGTTCAACATCACCAGGACCTGCACCAACTACAGTTAATTTTGGTTCTTTATGCATATTGCAAGTCTAATTTTCTAAAAGATGCTACAGTATCTAGAAATCCCTTGGCATCAGCCAAATAAAGCTTGGCAAATTCTTCTGAAGGTTTGTTTTTATTTAATTGCAGCACCATTTCTTCAAAACCCTGTTTCAATGAAATTCTACCAGTTGCCACGAACTTTTCATCAAAATCCTTAATAATGCTTGCATGTGTATTGGTTTTAGTCTTTTCAGCTGTCAGCAATGCTTTTGCCGAATTGACCATTGAAGCATAGGAATGATAGATACTTGCCGCCCATTTTTCTTCTATCAAAGTCGCCTCTGCATTCTGGATCTTCTCTTCACTTTCGAAGAGGAGTGTTGCAATAAGGTCAATAACCACACCTGCACATTCACCTATACCGATTTCCTTTTTGTATTTTTCAGTAGTTCCCCAATCAACAAAATCTTCTTGGGTCAAATTGTCTATATCCGTTAAGGGTTTTAGAAAGTCGTAGAAATAATGTTCTCCTTTTTCCTCATAATAATCTGCAAAAGGATTCCCATTACCATTGCGTTCGAAATCGTCCAAAATTAGACGTAACGCTTCCGGACCTCTTCTACTAGGCACTTTTACCACCTTATCCGCAAAACGACCATTTCCATTTCCATCATTGCCTCCCCCCAACAAAACTTGTAACGCAGGAGCCACTAACTTGTCTTTTGTTCTGATGCTCATCCCTTGGAAACCGATATTGGCCATATTGTGTTGCCCGCAAGCATTCATACAACCACTAATCTTAATGATCACATCTGGATTACTGATGTACTTTGGGTATTCCGTTTTTATGACTTGTTCAAGTTCTTCCGCAATTCCGGTGCTACTGGCAATTCCTAAATTACAGGTATCAGTTCCAGGACAAGCTGTGATATCCAAAGCTTTGTTGTATCCGGCTTCAACGAATCCCAATTTTTCCAATTCGGTGTAGAAAAAAGGAACTAACTCCTCCTTCACATAAGGAATCAAAATGTTCTGCCGTAGCGATAAACGAATTTCTCCCGAAGCGTATTTTTCCACCAAGTCGGCTAATAACCTTGCCCTATCGGTATAGAAATCACCCAGTAGCACTTTTATTCCGATAGCTACATAGCCTTCCTGTTTTTGTGGAACCAAATTTGTGGATTTCCATTTTTCAAAGGCACTTACATCTTTGATTTCAACTATGGGAGTTGTTGTTTTTGAAATTTTTATATTAGGGTAGGCCGAATCATCAATGGGAATTATTTTGTGAGGAACTGCTTTTTGTTCCTCCTTTAACAAGTTTTTGAATCCGTCAAGACCAACATCTTTCAACAAGAATTTCATTCTAGCCTTTGCCCTACTTTTCCTTTCGCCGTAGCGGTCAAAAACACGAATCACGCCATCCATTAAGGGAATAATTTTATCGGAAGCTAAAAATTCAAAAAGCACATCTGCATGTCTTGGTTGCGAACCTAAGCCACCACCTAGCATTACCTTAAAACCTTTAATGCCTTCATGAATTTTGGCAATGAAACCCAAATCGTGCATATAGGAAAGTCCCGTATCCGCATCACTTGCCGAAAACGAAACCTTGAACTTTCTTCCCATTTCTTGACTAATGGGGTTTCTTAGAAAGTACTTGAACAAGGCTTGGGCATAAGGAGAAACATCAAAAGGTTCATCAACATCAATGCCCGCAGTTTCACTCGCCGTAACATTACGGACGGTATTTCCACAAGCCTCTCGAAGTGTAACTTCATCTTTTTCCAGTTCCGCCCAAAGTTCAGGAGTACGGTTCAAATCCACATAGTGAATCTGAATATCTTGTCGCGTTGTAATATGTAGACGCCCTGTAGAATACTCATCTGAAACATCACAAATTCTCTTGAGTTGTCTTGAAGTAACTTTTCCATAAGGCAGTTTTATACGGATCATTTGGACACCTTGCTGTCGCTGACCATATACTCCCCGAGCCAATCGAAGACTACGAAATTTTTCTTCATCCAAGTTTCCCTCCTTGAACTGATGAATTTTTTTCTCTAGTTCAAGAATGTCCTTTTCTACTATTGGATTCTCTATTTCTGTTCTAAAACTTTGCATAATTCATTGAAGATGTATTCCACATTCCCGTGTTTCAAGGGCTTTCACTGGATCAAAATAGGTGCTGTTCTTCGGAAGTCCGTATACTTCCAAATAGTTATCTAGATCGTCATCTGTCCAATAGTAAAAAGGGCTGATCTTTAAAATACCATCTTTGCTAAGGCTCAAAATATCCTTAGAACTTCTTAACTCTGTTTGACGTATTCTTATGTTGGTGAACCATATATCAGGCTGATGCTCGGCCAATGCCCTCCGAAAAGGTTCTAATTTTACTATATCTGAAAACTCAAGATGCTCTGGTTGTTCAGCCGAAGGAAAACCCAAACGATGCTCTGTAAAGGCCTTAGTTTCTCTTGGCACATAAGTGTTCAGGTTCAAATTAAATCGGCTTGTCAAATATTCGGCATGCTCATAGGTCTCAGGTAGGTTATAACCTGTATCGCACCAAACCACATCAATATTTGAATCAATTTTCTGAAATGTGCTCAACAGTACAGCCGAATATTTTCCGAAACTTGTGGTGACGATTCGTTTTGTAGATAACTGCATAGCCCAACTAATAATTTCTTCTGGAGGAATGCCTCTGAATTGCTTGTTATAGTACTCTAGGTTGATATCTTTAATCATAACTTACAAACCCTATGGATTTAATAGGAATTTCAAAAATAGAATTATTTGCGAATAAAAAACGTTAAAAAGAATATAATATTACTTTTAACCTATAGATTTAATAGATTAATAAAATACCCTTAGAAATTTTAGAAGATGTTTAAAGAAAAAACGTGGAATAGAAAATTTAAGCGATCAAGTCCGCCAAGGTATTATTACGATAGACAGCCAAATTGGCATCTCTGACCTTAAGCATTAATTTATTTACAGAGCAAACTTTCTCATCTGGGCAGTCATCACACTTTTCGTAGAAATTTAGACTAACACAGGGTACCATAGCTATAGGTCCTTCCAGAACACGCATCACATCGGTCATCAAAACCTCTTTTGGCTCTTTTATCAGATAATAGCCACCTCCCTTTCCTTTTTTCGAACCCAAAAAACC
>CAZTLZ010000178.1:0-7134 GCA_964614665.1 uncultured Maribacter sp. | reverse complement strand
CAAAAGAAAGTGCAGACCGTACTCTCATTACGGCACTAAAGGTATTGGTGCGAACGCGGAGGTGCGCCTGCTCCCGTAAAAACTCCATAGAGTGCTTTTTCGGTTGAATCGGGTACGTCTCCGGATCGGCGCCACCATGAACAAAAACATCGGTGACTTGTATTTCCACATTTTGTCCTCTTCCCTGGCTTTCTACCAAACTGCCAGTAATCTTAAGTGCAGCACCTGTATTTATTTGTTTTAATAAGGCCTCGTCAAGCTGCTCAAAGTCTACTACGCACTGAATATTATTTATGGTTGAACCGTCGTTAAGTGCTATAAAACGGTTACTTCTGAAACTTTTCACCCACCCGTTGACTACAACCTCTTGAGAAGATGGTGTGGCTGAAAGGAGCTCTTTTATACTAATGGATTGCATAAGAAAAAATTAAACCCCAAAGATAGCCTTTTGAAAAAAGTAATCATCTTGAAAAACTATAAAAGCTTATAAAATTGCTTTTTATTCTTGGTTGTTTTCCATATTGATTTCGTCTTTTGGCAAGATGTTGATTTGTGGCTTTTTCAATACTGCCTTATTGGCAATACTTCTCTCAAGTGAGAGAAGAAGGGATGGTAAAAGTATAAGGTTGGCCAACATGGCGAACATCAGTGTGGCAGATACCAATGCACCCAAAGCTACCGTGCCACCAAAATTAGAGATGACAAAAACAGAAAATCCAAAGAATAGCACAATGGAGGTGTAGAACATACTCACACCAGTTTCACGCAGGGCCGCATATACTGATTTCTGAATGCGCCATTTATTGGCCATAAGTTCTTGCCTGTATTTGGCCAAGAAATGAATTGTATCATCAACTGAGATGCCAAATGCGATGCTGAACACCAAAATTGTCGATGGCTTGATAGGTACCCCTACAAAGCCCATTACGCCCGCGGTAATAAGAAGGGGCAATAAATTTGGAATTAAAGAAATGAGAATCATCCGAAACGAACGGAATAAATAGGCCATAAACAAGGCGATAAGGCCAATTGCCAAAGCTAATGATAGTATAAGGTTTTTCACAAGGTATTTGGTGCCTTTGAGAAACAGTAAAGCACTGCCTGTCATATAGACGCTATATCGATCCGCAGGAAACAATTTGTCGATGTTCTCCTGAAGTTTGCCCTCAATTTCCTCCATTCGTGAGGTTTTTACATCTTTCATAAAGGTCGATATTCTTGCGGTTTGCCCTGTACTGTCTACAAAGCTCTTCAGTAGGTTTCCATCTTCCGAAGATTTGCTGGCCATGCTCATGATAAAGTTATTCTCTTGCGAGGTAGGCAGTTGATAGTATTTTGGAATACCGTTGTAGAATGCCTGTTTTGAATACTTAATTAGATTGACGGCCGACACGGGCTTTGATAGTTCAGGTATTTCGTCGATGGCATTACCAAGCTGATTCATACGTTTCAATGTAGCTGGCTTTAGAACGCCCTTTGGGCGTTTTGTGTCCACCACAATTTCAACAGGCATAATTCCATCAAATTCTTGTTCAAAGAAACGAATGTCTTTAAAAAACTGCTCATTTTTTGGCATGTCTTCAATAGGGCTTCCTGAAATATTGATTTGATAAATACCAATAATACTCAAGACAAGTAATGCAATGGATGTGATGTAAACTGCAATTCGTTTATTGCGGACAATATGCTCCATCTGGTTAACAAAAGCATCAATCCATTTTTTGTTCAAATGTCTTAAATGCCTGGTTTTTGGCATTGATAAAAAGCTATAAACGATGGGAATAATCAGAAGGGATAGTATAAAAATACCAATGATATTAATTGATGCCACAATTCCAAATTCTTTCAACAGCTTGCTATCTGTAATAATAAAAGTGGCAAAGCCGGAGGCTGTCGTGATATTGGTCATCAAAGTGGCATTACCGATTTTTGAAATTACGCGTTGCAAAGAAAGCGCTTGATTGCCATGTTTTTTGACCTCTTGTTGGTATTTGTTAATCAAGAAAATACAATTAGGAATCCCAATTACGATTATCAAAGGAGGAATCAAAGCTGTCAAAACCGTTATTTCATACTGCAAGAGTCCAAGAATTCCAAAAGCCCACATTACCCCGACAATAACGACGAACATTGATATGAAAGTAGCTCGAAAACTACGAAAGAAAAAGAAAAATAAAAGCGAGGTAATCCCAAGTGCCGCTAGTATGAATTTGCCTATTTCATCAATTATGTTTTGCGAGTTCATGGTACGTATATAGGGCATACCCGAGACTCTAACATCAAGCCCTGTCTCTTCTTCAAAACTCTCCACCAAATTGCTGAGGTCTTTTAGAATGAAATCTTTGCGAACCGAAGTATTTACAATATCCTTATCCAAGTTCGCAACCGTACGAATGGTCCCGGTTTCGGCGTTAAATAGTAAATCTTCATAAAACGGCAAATCGTTGAATAAGTGATATGTCAGACTATCGACTTGCTGTTTAGTCTTTAGTTCCGAATTAATAAGTGGCTTGAGAACAAACTCTTGTTTTTCCTTGTCCTTTTCAAGTTCCAACAAGTTTTCTAAAGAAAGTACAAAATCAACTTCAGGGAAGGCAACCAATTGTTTGCTGAATTTGTTCCAACGATTCATTTTTTCAGGAGTGAATAACGAAGAATCTTTGATGGCAAAAACGACCGCATTACCTTCTTCTCCAAATTGTTCTAAAAAGGACTGATATTCTAAGTTTATGGGGTGGTCATCAGGTAGTAAGTTGGCCTGTGAATTTGAAAATCGCATGTTCTCCCATTGGAGCCCTAAGAATACTGTGAAGGCAGTAAGAAGGACTAAAATAAGGATACGGTTTCGGAGTATTATCCGTGCCGTTCTAGCCCAAAATCCTTGTGGTAATTTTTTTGCCATTTTAATAATACATCCGTTGGCAAGTCCATTTTATTTTTGGCAACGGTTAGTTCGAATTAAACCCCGCTGTAGTGCGGGGTCACTTTTCTGTTAGGATTAACAAGGTACAAAGGTATTGAATGATCATTTGTGTTCCTAAAATTGAAGTATTGAAATACGTGTTTTGTGAAAGCAAAAAAAATCTGAAAATAAAAAGCGACCGAAAAGGTCGCTTTTAAATAGGCTACAGCAGCTTTATACTTTCATGATTTCTACTTCTTTCTTATCTAAAAAAGAATCGATTTTTTTGGTGTAAGAATCGGTCAGTTCTTGCACATCGGTCTCTGCATTTTTTTGCAGGTCTTCTGAGATATCAAGATCTCGAATTTCTTTATTGGCATCTTGACGGGCTGTTCGCACACTAACCTTGGCATCTTCTGCTTCACCTTTGGCTTGTTTTACCAAATCTCTTCTTCGCTCTTCGGTCAATGGAGGAACATTGATGATAACATAGTCACCATTGTTCATTGGGTTAAAACCAAGGTTAGCTATCATAATAGCTTTTTCGATTTCTTGAAGCATATTTTTTTCCCATGGCTGCACCGAAATCGTGCGCGCATCTGGGGTGTTGATATTGGCCACTTGCGACAATGGTGTTTGCGAACCGTAGTAGTCGACCATTACATTTGATAGCATAGACGGACTAGCCTTGCCTGCCCGTATTTTCAGGAATTCTTTTTCCAAATGAACAATCGCGCCATCCATGCTTTCTTTTGCAGCATCAAGTACAAATTTTATTTCTTCGTTCATAATTTTAATTTATATCGGTTCAAACACAAATTATACCAAAAATCTATAAAAAGGTAGTCAGTTTATAGATTAACCACTGTACCTATATTTTGCCCATCTACTATTTTGAGCAGATTTCCTTTTTTGTTCATATCGAAAACCACAATTGGCAATTCATTTTCCTGACTTAAAGTAAAGGCCGTGGTATCCATAACTTTGAGGCCTTTACGTAAGACATCATTAAATGTGATGGTGTCGAATTTCGTGGCATTCGAATCTTTTTCTGGATCTGAAGTATAAATTCCATCAACACGGGTACCCTTTAGGATAACATCTGCCTCTATTTCGATAGCTCGAAGCACCGCAGCTGAATCGGTTGTGAAATATGGATTTCCTGTTCCTCCTCCGAAGATGACGACTCTTCCTTTTTCTAAATGCCTGATGGCCCGCCTTCTAATAAAAGGTTCGGCGACCTCGTTGATTTTTATCGCCGATTGTAATCGTGTTTCCACTCCTTTCAATTCAAGTGCACTCTGTAGCGCCAAACCATTGATTACGGTGGCTAACATGCCCATGTGGTCACCTTGAACCCGGTCTACCCCGGTTTCAACTCCAGACATTCCACGAAAAATGTTTCCGCCTCCAATAACTATCGCAACCTGAATTCCCTTATTTACGACTACTTTGATTTCTTCCGCATATTCTGAAAGCCTTTTCGAGTCGATTCCGTATTGCTTTTCACCCATGAGAGCTTCGCCGCTGAGTTTCAGGAGTATTCGATTGTATTGCATGCTTTTGCTATTGTTTGAGGCAAAAATAATCAAAAATTGTTAGCATTCACTTTTCATTTTTCAGGGTTTCAGGCCTTAATTATTTCCTAACAAGTACTGATGTCTTCTTTATATTTTATAATCTTGCAACGCTTTAACACAAAGGAGCATTTAATTCTTAAACTAAAAACCCGTAATGAAAAAAAGAGCGATAGTATTTCTTTTGGGAATCGTTGTATATAGCTGTGGTTCAAGTAAGGCCCTATTGACCGCCGATAAATCTCCCGTAATGGTTGGTATTGATTTAATGAATGTGAAAGACGATAGAGTTATGGTCACAGTTGATCCCGGTGCTTTTACTACGGATGTAGTATCGTTCTTCATACCTAAAACCGTTCCTGGTACGTACAGTACGGATAATTACGGAAAGTATATTGAGGGGTTGAAGGCTCTTGATGTGGATGACAATGAGTTGCCTGTCACTAAAACTGATGATAATACTTGGGTCGTATCTAATGGGAAAAACCTTGATAAAGTCACTTATTGGGTAAATGATACCTACGATAGTGAGGGTGAGCAAAAAGAAGCTGTTTTTTCGCCAGCGGGAACAAATATTTTGGCAGGCGAAAATTTTGTGCTCAATCTTCATGGGTTTGTAGGCTACTTTGCAGGATTAAAAGAAATACCCTACGAATTGACAATTGCCAAACCCGCCGATTTGATGTCAACCACGTCTTTGAAAGAAAAAGTTATGGAAGATGTTGGTAAGACATCGGAAACTTTTTTGGCGAGTCGTTATTTCGAAATCATTGATAATCCTATTCTCTATGCCAAAACAAAAGGAGAAACTTTTCAGATAAATGATATTGCTGTAACCCTGAGCGTGTATTCACCCAATGGCACCTATACAGCTGTTAGCCTTAGAGATCGTATGCAGAAAATGATGAGCGCTCAAAAAAAGTTTTTAGGCGATATCGATGGGACCAAAGAGTACAGTATTTTATTGTACCTCTCGCAAATGGGAGAAACCGATGCCAACGGTTTTGGGGCACTGGAACACCATACCTCTACCGTTGTTGTTTTACCCGAAGTAATGCAGAAAGAACCTTTAGAGCAAGCTATGGTAGATGTAGTCTCTCATGAATTTTTTCATATTGTGACACCATTGAGCGTTCATTCTGAAGAGGTTCAATATTTTGATTTCAATGACCCGAAAATGTCACAACATCTTTGGATGTATGAAGGAACGACCGAGTACTTTGCTAACCTTTTCCAAATTCAGCAAGGATTGATTGACGAAGCCGAATTCTATAAACGCATTATGGGTAAGATAAGTAATGCCAAAAGTTTTGATGATAACATGTCTTTTACCACGATGAGCGAGAATATTTTGTTAGAACCTTATAAAGAGAATTACGCGAATGTCTATGAAAAGGGTACCCTCATCAATATGGCGTTGGATTTGACCATACGTGAATTGAGTGGAGGTGAAAAAGGAGTGCTTTGGTTGATGAAAGAACTATCAAAAAAGTATGGTGATATGACCCCCTTCAAAGACGACAAACTGATTGACGAGATTGTTGCCATGACGTATCCCGAGGTCCGAACTTTTTTTGACACACATGTCATTGGAGATACTCCTATTGATTATGGTCACTATTTGGCCAAGGTTGGTCTTGAGTCAAAGATGATTGAAAAGCAGACAGGTTATTTTCTAGATGGTGAAGTGCCTTTCATTGATGTTGATGAGTCGAGTGATAATGCGATTTTTATAAGAAAGGGTATTGAGTTGAATAGTTTCTTCAAAGAATTGGGCATACAAGGTGGCGACATCATTAAGTCGATAAACGGAACAGCGATTAACCTAGAATCTATTCGACCGATTATAGGCCAAAGTTTTGGATGGACCCCGGAAACAGAAATCAACATGGTTTTACAACGTGGGAAGGAAGAGATTGTGGTAGAAGGAAAAGTTGGAACTTCACCAGTTATGGACGCCCAAAATATAGGTGCTATGGAGAGTGCTACCGAAGAGCAAGCTATACTACGAGAAGCTTGGATGAAAGGTTAGTAGTCGGGTTGGACTTTAAAATTTATGCAAAGTATACCATGTAAATAAAAGCTAAATAGGTCTATTTAATATTTTGTCACTTGATTCTACTATGTGGTAATGTCGTACTTTTTAACATTTAGCTTCCAATGAAACTAGTAGCCGACTTTATTTTAGTGTCAGGATTTGTCATCAACCCCAGTGCTGGTAATCATCCTGACGCTTTCCAAAAACAAGAACTGCCTCCAAACATATTGACTAAATTAAAGCCATAGTTTTATTTGATTAAAAAAGCATTTACAATGCAACCTTAACTGATTCTAGTTGTCTTTTTGCTAGAGTTGATACCTTGTAAACAACTATTAAGAAAAGCCATATTTATATGCCAAACAGTCAAAAACGCTCATTTTCAATTTTAATCGCGCTTCTTTTCTGTTCCTTTTCATTCTCACAAACATTGACCCAAACTGTAAAGGGTAAGGTCTTCGATGCTGAATCCGGAGCTCCTTTATTAGGTGCCAATGTAATTTTGTTAAACGTTGCCCCCCCAAAAGGAGCTATAACAGATGAAGATGGTTATTTCCGACTAGAGGACATTTCAGTGGGTAGAGCTTCTTTTCAGTTTACCTACTTGGGGTATGAAG
>CAZTLZ010000177.1:0-7200 GCA_964614665.1 uncultured Maribacter sp. | reverse complement strand
AATTTTAACTGGCATATCACATTAATTTGTAGGGTGCCCGACCCTGATTATTAATTCTAAAATTTTGTCCCTTAAAACGGGGTGCAAATATATTGCAATTCTTTGATTTAGCAATATAATTCATATAGAATATTATATCGTCAAAGTATTGCAATGAGCATTCAGGAAATTATTAAGGGGAATCTCCGGACACTACACTCAAATCGAACAAACAAAACAGAAAAAACAAATTGATTATAGTTAAAGGATTAGATGTAGTAGTGATGGTATAAGACTAAATGTAATCTTGTTCAGTTTATGGGGAAAGGTGATAAACGGGTAAGTATTGTGTTAGATGAGACAAGGCATTTGAAATTTAAGTGAAAGATTATAATGTTTTAATGGATGGTTGGGAAGTTTGAAATTGATCAAATGTTGAAATAGGAAATTTTCTTGATACAGGAATACTAAATTCTAAGTCTTTCAAATGAAGATTGAAATTTCTCGCATTCCCTGTTACTTTTTCAATTTTATCAAAATTTACCACATATGACCTATGGCATTGCTTTAGTGAAGTGTCCTCTAATAGTTGTTTAGAAATTCCGGAAAGTGTCTGTCTCACCAATTGCTTTTTTATTGATTCATTCAATAAATAATACACTTCCATATAATTGCCTTGCGCTTTTATACAAAGTAGTTTGCTTAGGTCTACTGTAAATTGGTGTTGGTTTAATCCTAAACTAATTTTTGTCTTTTGGTCATTATTGACTTTTGGTGTTGATAGTGTAGATGATAGTATTGAAGCTTTTTCTTTATTTTTTCTTTGTAAAAGTCGTTCAAACAGGATAATAAAAAACCCAGAAGGAATTAAAGCAACTTCCATTGTAAAGAGAACAAAGTCAAGTAAAGAATAATGATTAATATTTTCATCACCAAAAAGGAACGTATAAGTCCAATTAAGGAGACCTATTAAAAGAATTTCCAAAGAAATAAGTGAGATAGATCGGCCTACAGTCCACTTCTCAATAATTGTTTTGTTAAGGGTATATGATAAGAGTACTGAGGTGCAAAAAATTACACAGAAGGTAATGACACCATACCCGAAAAGAAACATGTATTTATGCGTTGTAATTTCTGAAAGCCCATATGGTTGAAAAATAGCTAAAAAGACAAAAATAAATACCCCAAAAAATGCAGAAATGCCAGCTCCCTGAGTCGAATTTTGACTAAATGGAAAAGGTTTAGAGAGCGTTTGAGATATTTGTTCAAGCATACTGCTAAAATAATAAAATGAACAACTTTGATTATCAGTTGCATTAGTCTCGCTCTACTAATTGATCTTTTCCTCTTATTAAGTTTGCTTTATGGCTATTGACGAATTCCATTATAGAATTGAGAATGAGTTGATTGTTTTCTGCAACATCAAATTTTTCTGATGGGTCACTATGTAAGTTGTAAAGTATAGGTATCTCATGCTCTTCTCTTTTCCCAAATTCACCGTAAACGCCTTCAGTTATAAAATGAGCCTTATATGCCCTGAGTCTGGCTGCATATAATTCTGAGCCTCTATAATACAGAATATGTTTTCTTGGGCTTGGTTCTCCTCTTAAAAGAGTGCCACTAAGATCTTGCCCATCAATAATTCGGTCGTTGGGTATATCTATGTTGGCCATTGTACTAAAAGTGGTAAATAGATCCATTGTTGACCCCATATCGGTAACCAAGGCTTTTTTGATTATTCCTGGTCCCCAGAAAATCCCAGGTTCACGCATTCCGCCTTCCCAAGTGGCGCCTTTTCCTGCTCTTAACATCCCGGCGCTTCCACCATGTGTTTTAAAAGGAAGCCATGGGCCATTATCTGAAGTGAAAACTACAATGGTATTTTCGTCGAGCCCTTCTTCTTTTAGGGTTTTCAATACTTCTCCCACACCATGATCAATTTCCTCAAGTACATCGCCATAAAGACCTCGTTCACTATGGCCTTCAAATTCTTTGGATACGAACAGCGGAATGTGAGGCAAGCTATGGGCTAAGTACACAAAAAACGGCCCACCTTTATTTTCTTTGATAAATTTTATGGTTTCTTCCGAGTATCTTTTTGTAATTGTCTTTTGGTTGGCTGGGCGCTCTATGATTTCAGTGTTTCGGATCAAAGGAACGTTGTAATCTGAAGTTTTAATACCTGTAGGGTCATATTGGGCAAGTTTTTTATAATCAGTATTTCCTACAAAATCCATGTCGTTGGAGTAGGGTATGCCAAAATAATAATCAAAACCGTTATTGGTGGGTAAATACTGTTCTTTATGTCCTAAATGCCATTTGCCAATAGCCGCAGTTTTGTAATTGGCTTTTTTTAGTTGTTCTGCCAAGGTTATTTCATTAGCTGGCAAGCCATTTTTGGAATCTGGGAAAAGTACACGGCGTTCACTACTGGCCATACCACTACGAACAGGTAATCTCCCTGTCAAAAGTGCTGCCCTACTGGGGGTGCAAACACTGGCCGCTGCATAGAAGTTGGTCCATTTTTGACCTTCATAGGCCATTTGGTCCAAATTTGGGGTTTTTATGGTAGGATTGCCATAGGAGCCCAAATCACCATAACCAAGGTCATCAGCGAATATAATAATGAAGTTGGGGGGCTGGTCATTGCCTTGACCATTCAAAAATATGGGATTCAAACATAAGAGGGAAAGGACTGAAATTAAAATAACGCCATACTTCTCAGGATTTGCCATTGACTTGGTTTTATATGACATTGAAGATAACGATTATTAAGCATTCACTTAATAGTCAGGGGGCAATCTTATAACAAGTCCTAATGTAATGAGATGATTGGGAATTTTCCAGCTTTTTTTGGAAAGTATAACCGTTAAGGCCAAACTAGGTTTTAGTGGTGTTGAAGTACCACTAAAGAAAATGGTTAGTGTTTAGCACTTCAAAAATAGAAAGGTTTTCAGGTAATTGTCAAAAGAATGTGACCATCTGGCACGTTTTGTGACGAATGGGATTTTGTATGGATTGAATTTGAATATGATAGTAGTAGTTTACTGCCTAACCCTTAATGTTGTCGATAATTGTTGAAGGAAAATTTCTTGAAACAGGTACTAAAAAATCCATCCCTTTCAGATGAAGGTTAAGGTTGCGTGCATTGCCACTAACCTTTTCAACTTTATCAAAATTTACAATATACGAACGATGGCAT
Organism: uncultured Maribacter sp.; assembly: GCA_964614665.1. Lineage (GTDB taxonomy): Bacteria > Bacteroidota > Bacteroidia > Flavobacteriales > Flavobacteriaceae > Maribacter_C. Next base: position 4,019 of record CAZTLZ010000177.1, on the reverse strand, counting down.
TGTTTAAGCCCGGAGTGGGCCTTGATTTGTTCAAAAGTTCTAGAAAGGGAGTGCCTCAAAACCTCTTTGACAATTCCTTGTTCTCCTGTGTAAAAAACCTCAACGTAATTACCATCCGACCTGATACAAAGTAATTGGTCTAGGGTCAGGTCTAGAATTTGGTTCACAGGGCCGATTTGAATTCTACTCGTCTGCGGTGATTCTTCATCCGATTTAAGGTTTTTGGTAACTTGTTGAGCTTTTTTTTGGTTTTTTCTTCTAAGAAAATGTTCTGCTGAAATAATGAAAAAAGCCGATGGCATACATCCTACTTCTAAAGAGAACAGTATATAATTGAACAGGCCATAATACTCTACGATTTCATGGCAAATGATACCTGCATAGATCCAATTAAAAACACTGACCATCATCACGGTCAACAAGCCTGGAATAATTATTTTCCCAATGGTCCAATTGTCTAGATATTTTTGAGGAAGTAGCTTGGACCCCAAGAAAAAGACGCCGTATACATTAACAAAAGTGATTATACTGTACCCGGGAATAAGAGTGTATTTATTGTCATGTTCTTCAGAAAGCTGAAAGGGTTCGAACACGAATAAAAATACAAATACGAACAGGCCAAAAAAAAGTGAGATCAGGAGTTGATCTTTTGTCCTTTCAACAAAAGGGAAAGGTTTGGATAAGGATTTTGGTAAAAAACCAATCATAATTCCTTCAGCTATAAGTGCAAATATTCATTTTTTCAGGTCAATTTTTAATTTGCTTTGGCGGCGTTAAAGGAAAATTTCGGGAAACCGGAACAAGGAAATCTACCCCTTTCAGGTGAAGATTAAGGTTGCGTGCATTGCCACTAACCTTTTCAACCTTATCAAAATTAACAATAAAAGAGCGATGACATTGCTTAATAGCATCTAGATTCTTTATCTCTTCGAATACTTTGGATATTGGGTGCCTTACAAGCTCTTTGTGTAATTTGCCATCTTTTGAAAAAAAGACCTCAACATAATTACCATCTGCCTTTATATAAATTAATTGGTTTAGTGATAAGTTTATGGCCTTATTTTTTGGTCCGAAATGAATTTGATTGTCCCCGGTGTCAAGTTTTTTGAAAGAGTGTAAATCAGCAGTGATAATTTCTGCCTTATCCCGATTTTGATGATTTAGAATTTGCTCTAACAGAATATAGAAGAATGTCGCGGGTATACTCCCAATTGCCAACGCATATAACAAGAATCGGGATAAGTCACTTTGATCGATTATTTCTGGATGAACAATTTCTGTGTATAGCCAACAAAGAAAACCTATAAAAAGGATAAGCAACACGGTCATCTTTATTGAATTGCCCAAAGTCCAATTTTCCGCTTGCTCATTGCTTATTGCTATTGAGGCCATATAATGTGCAATGAAAATAATAAAGAATGTAATGACCCCATAACCAATAATACAAGTGCTTTTGCCGATTTCTAAGCTAGAAAGACCAAAGGGTTCGAATATGAACAAAAATATAGAAACATAGAATCCGAAAATTAGGCCCATCAAGAACCTTGGGCGCAAATCCTCAAGGTAGGGAAAGGGCTTGGTGCATAGTTTTTTAAAACTTCGGATCATAATTCCTTCAAATATTCATTTTTGGGGGGTCAATTTTTAATTTGTTTTGGCAGTGTTAAAGGAAAACTTCGGGAAACCGGAACAAGAAAATCGACTTCTTTCAGGTGAAGGTTGAAGTTTCTGGCATTGCCACTGACCTTTTCTACTTTGTCAAAATTCACAATAAAGGAGCGATGACATTGCTTAATAGCATCTAGATTCTTTATTTCTTCGAATACTTTGGATATAGGGTGCCTTACAAGCTCTTTGTGTAATTTACCATCTTTTGAAAAAAAGACCTCAACATAATTGCCATCTGCCTTTATACATATGAATTGGTTTAGTGATAAGTCTATGGCCTTATTTTTTGGCCCAAAATGAATTTGGTTATTCCTAGGGTCAAGTTTTTGGAAAGAGTGCAGGTCAGCGGTCATAATTTCTGCCTTATCCCGATTTTGAAGGTTTAGAATTTGTTCAAACAAAATGTAGAAGAATGTCGCAGGAATACTCCCAATTGCCAATGCATATAATGAAAAACGGAATAAGTTGTGAGATGCTGAGATTTCTGGATGGGTAATTTCTGTGAACAACCAACCAAGAAAACCTATAAGAAGAATAAGTAACACGGTCATTTTTATTGACTTTCCCAAAGTCCAGTTTTCTATTTGCTTAGCGGTCATGGATATTAGGGTTATATACTGCCCTAAAAAGATAACAAAGAACGTAATGACCCCGTAGCCGATGATACAGGTATTTTTGCCGACCTCTATACTTGAAAGGCCAAAGGGTTCGAATATGAACAAAAATATAGAAACATAGAATCCGAAAAGTACGCCCATCAAGAACAATGGCCGTATGTCTTCAAGGTAGGGAAAGGGCTTGGCGAATAGCTTTTTAAAACTTTTAATCATTTTATGGTACTACAAATGTAAATCTTACATCCCAATGCTCCAAAATGCTGAAATGGAATATCTTAATGGTTGCTCTCTTTCAGCCAATTGGTTTTTTCCTTTTGTCAATATTCTTCAAAGAACCTACAGGGGTGTAGCTAATGGAAACGTCTTTTCAAAACTAATTTAGATAAAGAGTTGCTCTTCCGCGTCATGAAAAAAAGGTTGCGTTAATAACTCCTGACAACTCTCTTTTTTCAAAATAAGGCTTTTACGTATTTTTATCGGTACTTTTTTATGCAGTTCTCGACTGCGCTCGAACGGATAGAATATACCCTATGTACCTAATCTTTGATACTGAAACCACAGGCCTTCCCAAAAATTGGAATGCTCCCTTAACGGACAGCGACAACTGGCCACGTTGTATTCAAATCGCATGGCAGTTACATGATGACATGGGTAATGTTGTGGAGCATCAAGATTATTTGGTACAACCTGAGGGATTTAATATTCCGTACGATGCTGAGAAAATTCACGGTATTTCAACCGAGCTGGCAGCACAGAATGGTATTCCGTTAGCTGAGGTATTGGAGAAGTTCAACACGGCGATGTCGAAAACCAAATTCATTGTTGGTCAGAATGTGGGTTTTGATTTGAATATTATGGGCGCTGAGTTTCACCGCTTACAAGTCGAAAACCCATTACAAGAGCTTCCGGTTTTAGATACGTGTACTGAAGAGACAGCCTTGCTGTGCGAAATTCCTGGAGGTCGTGGTGGTAAGTTTAAGCTACCCACATTGACCGAACTTCATCAATATTTATTTGGAGAACCTTTTGGGGAGGCACATAATGCGACCGCTGATGTTGAAGCGACCACAAGATGTTTCTTAGAACTAATCCGAAGAAAGCATTATTCCATTGAGAAATTAGATGTTCAACCCGGTTATTATGAGAATTTTTCCGAGGCGAATCCACAGACGATTGAATTAATCGGACTCAAACACATCAATCTCAAAAAAGCATCTAAGAAAATTGCCGATGCCCTTTGGGAAAAAGATACGGGCGGTGCATCCGAAGAAGAAATCAAGGAAAATATTCAGTCACTTGAAGATGCTCCATTCGCACACTTGCACAATCATTCACAGTTTTCCGTACTTCAGTCGACCATATCGGTGAAGGATTTAGTGAAAGCCGCAGCAGATGCAAAAATGCCGGCCGTAGCAATTACCGATCATGCCAATATGATGGGCGCTTTTCATTTTGTGAAGGCAATCAAAATGAACAATAAAGCGGTCAAAGAACGAAATGCAAAAGCTATTGAACAAGGCGAATTGCCGACTGAAATGGAAATCAAGCCAATCATCGGTTGTGAATTCTTTGTTTGCGATGACCATACCAATAAGAATGTAAAAGACTATGGGTATCAGATTGTGCTTTTGGCCAAGAACAAAAAGGGTTATCACAATCTGGCAAAAATGTCTTCGATAGCCTATACCGATGGTTTTTACTACGTGCCCCGTATCGACCGAAAAATAATTGAGC
>CAZTLZ010000176.1:0-7212 GCA_964614665.1 uncultured Maribacter sp. | reverse complement strand
CCAGCGACCTTCGGGTTATGAGCCCGACGAGCTACCTACTGCTCTACCCCGCGATATGGACGGCAAATATACGACCCTTTCCCTGTTATTTCCAAATATGTAAGACCTTGATTTGAATAATGATTTGATTTGAGATTACATCCACTGAAAATTTAAACGAAATGGCTACCTTCGAACACATGGAAATAATCAACGATTTTCTTTCGAACGCCATACCATATACTGAGTGGCCCATGTTTTTATTATTGATTGTTGGGGGGCTTTTTTTGGTTTTTTATTCCAAATTTCTACCCTATCGCTTTTTCGGTCATGCCATAGCTATCACTGCTGGCAAGTACGATGACAAGAATGCGAAAGGCGATGTAAGCTCTTTTCAGGCGTTGTCAGCAGCTGTGGCCGCCACAGTAGGTCTGGGTAATATTTCAGGTGTAGCAATCGCTATTCATGATGGTGGCCCCGGTGTTGTTTTTTGGATATGGATGACAGCTCTAATAGGTATGTGTATTAAATTTTATTCTTGTAGCCTATCGGTAATGTATAGAGGAACCGACTCTGAGGGAAACCTACAAGGAGGCCCAATGTATTATATCACAAAGGGATTGGGTAAAAAGGCAAAGCCATTGGCCGTTTTTTTTGCTATCTGTGGGCTTTTTGGTTTTCTGGGAGTTTTTACAGCAAACCAGTTTACCGAGACATTTATGAGTGTTGTAGAACCTGCCGATACACTTTTTGCCATGAGCGACCAAAACTGGAAACTCACCATCGGAATTGTTCTCGCTGTAATTACTTCCTTTGTTATTTTCGGAGGATTGAAAAATATCGCTAGAGTTGCCTCTGCAATCGTGCCTTTTATGGTAGCGGTATATTTAATCGCGGTACTTGTGGTTATGGCCCTGAACGCGTCACAAATTCTTCCTTCTCTAAAGATGATAATAACTGAAGCATGGAATTTCAAAACCGTTGTCACAGGTGGTTTCTGGGGGCTGGTTATCATAGGTGTCCGAAGGGCAATGTTTTCGAATGAAGCTGGGTTGGGTAGTGCCCCCATGTACCATGGCCAATCAAAAACGGATAACCCTATTAAAGAAGGTTTGGTGGCGATGTTGGGTCCTTTTATTGATACGATTTTGGTGTGTACGTTTACAGCGGTCGTAATTATTTTAAGCGGTGCGTATTTAGAAGATTCCAGTGGTATTGTAATGACATTATCCGCATTTGAAACTACTTTGTTCGGGTACGGTGATGATCTTTTGATGCTTATTGTAACTGCCTTCGCGTTGTCTACCTTATTTACGTATTCGTACTATGGTGTAAAATCACTTTCTTTTTTGACCAATGCAAAAATCGGACAGTTCTACAACTGGTATTTTGTGGCAATGATAATATTTGCTGCAGTTGCTTCCTTAGAATTGGTAAAAAACCTAATCGATTTGTCATATGCCTTAATGGTAATCCCGAATATGATAGCTGTACTTTTGCTTGCGCCAAAAGTAAATGCCAAAGCGAAGGAATATTTCGCAAAACTTAAAAACACCTAAAAGCCAAGTTACTTTGATGACATTTTGTTTTCTTTTCGATAGTTAAGAAAACAAACCTCATGAAAAAAGTACATTATAGTGCTATTATCTTTTTGGCTTTTCTTGCACTTCTGGCCTGCAGTAAAGATGAAAATTCCAATGGAAACAATTTACAGGCTGTGGAAGCCCAGTTTTGTAGTAACTTTCAAGGGCCGGCCGCTGCCTATTGGAATATGGCCAATGGAATATTTGTTCCACTTCCAGAATTTCCTATAATCGCCAATCCTGGTGGTCGAATCACGAATGATTTACAACCATTATTAAGCTTGGAATATCCAGAAGGATATAGGGGTTTTCAAATTATAGACAACCAAACGGCAACATTAGGTTTGGACATTCTTAGAGGCGATAATACCGTTTTCTTTAGATGGATTCCAGTTTCCACAAGTTTTAACATTTCTAATTTCGATGAGATAATTGCAAGGGAGATAAATACCATGTTCTCGGTATATGAGTATAATGGCGGCTTTGATGTTGTCTGTTCCAGAAATATCAGCCAAGAGTTTGAAAGTTTACTAGTAAATTTTAATGCCCGCTTAATACGTTTTGGGGATTTTACTGGATTGGTATGGGTGCGTTCCGTACTTGTACCAGGATTGGGAAATGTAAATTCAGCGATTCAAATTTCAGCAGCACCTACAGCGGAGTTCGATGCGCGTACATTAGATACTTTTTTACCATTTAATTTTCAGTTGCACGTGCGGCCTGATGGTGGCGGATTCATAGACAATGATGGAGACGGGTCTCCTGCGCATTTAGACCCCGACGACAATGATAAAAATGTTACACATTTTGGTTAGTTTGAGTTAGTTTTTAGGAACGGCCTTCATGTTTTGAAGGCCTTTTCTTTTTCAAAAAGAAATAGATCAAGATGATTAGTAGCAACGCTGTTATAATATACGATAACCAATTCGATTGAGATGAAAGTTCTATAGGTGCCGTATCGCCCATTAAAACCAAACCGGCCCAGTATTGGGGGTGCAAGGTTCGCCCTTCTGCATTTTTTAGATAATCAAGCTTGGCGAGGCGAAGGGCTTCGTCCTTTCTTTTGCCTTCGGAAAGGTATTCGTAAAAATAGGAGATGATTTCCGTACTGGACTGCTCGTCAATTTGCCAAAGGCTGGTCAATATACTTTCACTGCCGGCATAGTTAAAGGCATGTGCCAAGGATATCATACCCTCACCCGGTTGATAGGTTGGTTTACCTGTTTCACAAGCGGTCAATATAGCTAAATTTGAACTGAGGTTTTGGTTATAAATCTCATAGGTATATAAATAATTATCATTGATTTTTGTGGAATCGGAAACGTTTTTAGCAAAGATCAAACGCGATAATTCAGGACTCACATTATTTGATTCGGCATGAGAGCCTATATGAATGATTTTGTGTTCTCCAGCATTCTTTGTAAACAGTTGTTTAGATGCTTTTTCATTCAGGAAAGAATCTCCTTTGAATTTCTTGGAGTACTTTTTAACTAAATCAGAACTAAAGGGTTGTGGTAATAGGGTAAGATAGGTTTTGTCCAAATCGATGGAATCCATTATGGCCAATTGGTAATTTTCCTTCATACTAGAATCAAATTCAGGAGCATAGGCCACAAAATCTTTTTCAAACTCCAATGGTTTTCTGTTTTTGTCCATTAGTAATAGACTGTAGTTGTAAGAAATATCGTGTTTTGCCAATAGACTTTTGTCAGCAAAATCCTTGAAGGAGTTTATTTTTTGAGGAGTGAGCAGTTCAAAGCTCAGATTAAAAAGCTCCCTATCGGGAAAAATGATTATTCTTTTTGTATTTATATGTGTTTCGATAGGTTTCCACAATTGTTGGTATAGGGAATAAGAAGAATCGCTTATGTCCTCTATTTTGTCCGAGAATTTATTGAATGACTTAATTTCACCAACATCTATTCTATCTGTCAATGCTATCAATTGTTCTTGATTATTGTCAGCGATGTAGGTATAAAGTTCATCATTAACAAAAAAATAACGCACAAGAGTAGTGTTTTTGGGGATGTTATCTTTTAGGTGGTCAATGGATTCCGTCAAAGTAGCGTAACGCATTTTATAGTATTCGGGATACTGTACCCGAATGGAATCAAGGAATCGGGACCATGTAGTGGAAGCCTCCATAAAGGCAGTGATGTCATTAACTGAACCTTTCAATTTTAAGCGTAAGGACTCTTCCCGATTTTTTATTTTTTTTGGTAAATTGATAAAGGAAATGGTGTTGGTCAAATTCAACCTGGTACGAATTCTATTGTAAATGGAAGATTCATGAAGGCCGATTGTTTTCTCCAAATAGGTATCCTTGTTGGTTTTATAATATAAATCCAGATTTATCTTTTTTGCAAAATCAAAAACTTCTGCATTTTCTGCAATAAGAACATTAATGCTTTCTTTAGGCCCTATAAGTGCTTTCCTTTTTTCTAATATGTTGATGGCATCGCTTAATTCACTATCCAGGGTTTTTAGAAATTCTAATTTTTTTTCTTTGTCAAGGTGGTATTTGGCTTTTACATTCAAAGTAATTGCCTCTGCTCTAAATGCATAACTTGCCCTGTTTATACTATCCTTAGAGTTTTTGGCTAAAAATTTATTGGTCGTATTAAGAACATTAGGATGATCATGAGACAAATCTGATGCTCGTGCTTTTGCAATCAACAATACATCCAATAATCTGTCTGAACCAGAATTTTGAAGTTGATAGGCATACGTATTGTCCAATAATAGATATGCTTTATCAGACTTACCCAGTTGGGCATAACACATAGCCAAGTTGACAAGTGCAAAAATACGATCACTGCTGAAGTCCTCATTTTGGGCTAGCACATGAAATTTGTTTCCAAGTTCGTAGGCGTTCTGTGCTTTCTTAAAATCTTTTTTACCATAAAAAGCCCTGCCCAAAATGGTATAGTAATTCGCTTGTAACAGGGGTGTGTCCCCATCCATGGTATCTAACGATTTTTTTGCCTCTTTTAAAATACGAATAGCCCCATCAAAGTCCTTTTTTGAAACTTTTGTCTCGGCAAGAAGTGTAACAGCGGAAAAATATTCTAAAAGCTGTGGTTCAAAGTTCAATTTGCCATGTTCATAGGCAATCAAAGCAATTTGATACGATTTATCATAATCACCTATTTGTTCATAAAGGGATACCAAGTTTCTGTAGGCTAGGGAAAGATTGCGTTGCGATCTGAAGCGAAGGGGGTGTTTTTTAGAAGATTGTAAAAACCGTTTATTCAATAGTATACATTCCTCTGCCAAAAGAAGAGCCTCGTCAAATTCATTTTGACTTTGTTTCAACAAAACCATGTTGGCCTTTATTGCGGCAGGAAAATACAGCCTGTTTTCAGGATTGTTCTCCATTATCCCTACCTTGTCCAAAGCGCTTTGGTAGTAGTATAAGGCACTATCCGGCTCTGAAGTGAAATACTTGATTGCCCCCATGTAGTTTAGAATTCTAGGCGCAATCTTAAATTCTTTGTCTGGGTTGCCCTTTACTATTTGGTGTCCTTTTTTAATGTAGTCAAAAAAGGAGTTGATGTTGCCAGACCGTAGACCATACTCCCCTAAATAATAATAGCTATTGGCAAGGGCATCTTCATTTTTGGCCTTAATAGCTTGTGTTTTGGCTAGACTCGCACTCTCAATTGATTTGGTCAAATTGCCATTTTCATTGTACAATTTTGAAAGGTCGATTTGGAGACGATACAGTGTGTAGGGGTCTTGGGTGTTTTTGGCTATGTATTGTGTTAATGCCAAAGCCTTTGGAAATGACTTGTCTTTATTGAGGTTCAATTCGACCTTACCTTGCCAATAAACAAGTTTTGAGAGTTGTTCGGTAGCCTTGTTTGCGCGAACTTTTTCGATGGTTTTTTTTAACAAAGAATCCGCATTTTGAATCTGATCTTCAAGAATTGAAGCTTCCACTGCCCTAATCTTGGTGTCTAAATCATTTTTTTGGCCTTTAACAACAATACTGACCAAAATGAGGATTGTGAAAATTACGTTCTTGATTCTTCCACTTCTCATGGATACTTATTTGATTTCTAAAAGTATTTCCCTGCTTTTTTGAGAATCACTTTTGGCCAAGACGGCTTTTGCATTCTGTATGTGACCAGTTCTTATAAGGGTTAAGCCAAGATAAATGTTCGCCTCATTTTTAAATACCGAATTTTTATCCTGAATCATTGCCTGTAAGTGATTTGAGGCTTTTGGCATATTGTCCACTGCCAAATATGAAACACCCAAAAAATAGTTGAGCGTATCATTGCCCGGCTTTTGTGCCAAGAGCTTTTCCCATTTGGTAATGGCCTTAGGGTAGTTGCCCTGCTTGTAATCGACCATGGCCTCATAAAAGGCATAATTGTCACTGTTACCCATAACGGTTGGTAGCCCAGGGTCTTGGGTGTAGTATTTGTCGAACAGTTTTTCATTGGTCGTAGGTCTGTTGAAGAACCATAAACCACCAATGGTCAACAAAACGGCAACAGAGGCCGCAATACGGTAATTGAATCTGCTTTTTGAAGCATGCAGTTGACTCACAGTGGGTTCTTCTTTTTCAACCTCAGTATGAAAATCGTTCATTTTCTTTCGAATACCTGTCTCTTCGATCATTTCAAAAAGCGACTTGAATTCTTCAAATACGCCTTGTAGATTTTTGTCTTCGGTCAAACTTATTTCAAACGAACGCTTCTCCTCAACGGACATTTTGTCCATTAAAAAGAGCTCAAAGCGTTCTTGTTGTTCTTGCGATATGTATTTGGGGTACTTATCCATTGTTCTTTATTTCTAATGCCAGTTTTCGCAATTTCTCCATACAACGGTATTTCTTATTGCGGACCGAGGCTGAGCCCATCTTTAATTCAGAGGCGATTTCATTCATTGATTTACGTTCAAAGTAAAACTGTGAGAGTAATTCCCTGCAACCAAAGTCTAATTTTTGAATTGCAATTTTCAACGCATTTCTTTTTTTCTCTTCATCTTCATCAACCGCTGTTTCTTCGTTAGCCTGATGCATCGTAATGCTACCATTGTCGGTTACGGTTTTTTTATATGCTGAGGAACGCAGGTAATCCGTCCACTTATTTTTTGCTATGGTTAGCAAATACCCTTTTACTGAACTTGATTCTTGTTCTTTAAATTTACCTTCCTTTATGTTTTTCCAAAAAGCGACAAAAGCTTCCTGAAAAATATCCTTGGCTTGGGCAGCGTTGCCATTATTCTGTAGCACATGAACTCTTACCTTAGGATAAATCTCCTTGTACAGTGACTTGAGAATACCATCATTATTTTGTAGCACTCCTTGTACAATCTCGTTCTGCGTATACGTTTTATAAAGTTTGGTAGTGGTCTGGCTCATTTGCTGGCTTAAAAAAGCAACAGTAAATTACAGATTTTGAATAGCCTACCAAACAAATTAGGCTAAAACGATTTATTTATTGGCTCAAGGAGTAATCGATATGCTTTGTTTCATGAATTTTGCGATTTTACCCAAGGAGAACATAATTCTCCTTGGGTTTTAGTTGTAAGGTTATTTTAAAGTAGTGGTTAGGATGGCTTTTCCTTTTATGCCAACAATTCCGGCTCTTGCCTCACCATAATTATCATTTGTGGTATTGACGCTATTGTGAAACCC
>CAZTLZ010000175.1:0-7297 GCA_964614665.1 uncultured Maribacter sp. | reverse complement strand
AAAAGAAATAAAACTGCGCCTAACAAAACCTAAAAAACATTGAAACGTTCTTTAGATGCCACAATGAATAAAACCTTTAAAACATTTGCAACCCAATTATGGCCATCCATTCTTTTTTGGACGGTGGCCATGGTACTCTGGTGCTTGTTTCGATTTTTTGGAATTGGAACGGAGCCGGGCATTTCTATACGTCTTGAATTTCAAAATGGTCTTAGCCTAGCCAAAATAATCCTGTTGTTTGCATTGGGCGGTTTTATTATGGGCATTTTATATGCCGTGGTCGAGTTCGTTTTTGAAAAATATTCGTCAAAGAGACGCTCGATAGGACTGACCATCCTCATTAAAACTTTTGTCTATTTGTTTCTGATTGTCCTATTATCGACCGCTATGATCGAATTGGGATCACAGCAGTTCGGATTTCAAAAAAACAACGATTTGGGTTGGTGGCGTCAAGACAAAGGTTTTTGGATCACCGTCTTGTACTTTGTGATTACCTCGTTGGTTTTCAACTTTATCAAGATCGCCAATGAAAAATTCGGAAAGGGCATCTTTTTAAAAATGTTGTTGGGCACCTATAAAAACCCGAAAGAGGAGAAACGGATCTTTATGTTTCTAGACCTGAAATCATCCACCACGATTGCTGAAGCCTTGGGGCATTTTAAGTACAGCCAATTGATACAAGATTGTTTTTATGATCTGAATGACATCGTTCCGAAATATGCTGCCGAGATTTATCAATACGTGGGCGATGAGGCCGTCTTGAGTTGGCCTTACAAAAAGGGATTGGCCAACAATAATTGTGTGGCCCTGTTCTTCGCATTCCAAAATCTGTTGAAGTCTCGAAACTCATATTACACCGATAAATATGGATTGGTACCTGAATTTAAAGCAGGGCTCCATGGTGGAAAATTAATGGTTGCCGAAGTCGGTATCGTAAAAAAGGAATTAGCATTTCATGGCGATGTAATCAATACCTCCGCAAGAATACAGGCAGAATGCAACAAACACAATGTGGCCGTTTTGATTTCAGAGGCGTTAAAAGAAAACCTTCCCGTTGACAAATCGTATTCGATAAAATCGATTGGTAATTTGCTTTTAAAAGGGAAAAAGGAGGAATTGAATGTCTTTACGATTTCTCAAGTCTGATTTTTTATTCTAGTTTTATTCTAAGAAACATTTTAGTACGTAGTTACAAATCACTCAATCTATTTTAATATGAACGCTCTTAAGTCTTTGTCATCGACCCTATTACTATTTTGTTTGATTTCCATACTTTTAGTCGGATGCGCGGAACAAGAAGATACTGAAGATCTAGAAATAGCAGCGAACGCTATCAACCCTGAAAATTGGCCCACCATCAAAGCCTTGCCACTAGACCCAAAGATCGAGGCACAAATAGATACCCTATTGCCCAAACTAACGTTGGAACAAAAAGTAGGTCAGGTGATTCAAGCTGATAATGGATCGGTCACACCCGAGGAGGTTAAAAAATATCGGTTGGGGTCCGTATTAAGCGGTGGCAATTCAGCACCAGGACCACTACCCTACGCTGACACCAAAGCATGGCTGGAAAAGGCCGATGAATATTACTATGCATCCATTGACACCGCAGGTGTTGAAGTAGCTATACCCTATATATGGGGAATTGATGCCGTACATGGTCATGCCAACCTTACTGGTGCAATTGTCTTTCCACACAATGTTGGGCTTGGTGCTATGCATAATCCCGATCTTATCGAGAAAATTGCCAAGGTAACTGCACATGAACTCACAGTTTCTGGTCACGATTGGACCTTTGCACCGACTTTAGCAGTACCTCAAGATATACGTTGGGGTAGAAGTTATGAAGGGTTCTCCGAAGACCCAGAGGTCGTCAAGTCCTACTCGAATCGCATTGTTTATGGACTACAAGGCCGTTTTGGTGAAGATGATTTTATGGGAGATGGGCGTGTGATATCAAGTGCCAAACACTTTCTCGCCGACGGAGCGACTGAAAAAGGCGTCGACCAAGGTGATGCGCACATTGGAGAAGCAGATTTACGGGATGTGCACGCGGCAGGTTACTACGGTGCCATACCCGCAGGCGTGCAAACGGTGATGGCCTCTTTCTCAAGCTGGCAGGGCAGAAAACTCCATGGTGACAAAGAACTGTTGACGGACGTCTTGAAGGGACGACTTGGGTTTAACGGCTTTGTGGTAGGCGATTGGAACGGTCACGGTCAAGTGCCGGGCTGTACGAATACTGATTGTGCACCCTCTTTAAATGCAGGTCTCGATATGTATATGGCTCCCGATAGCTGGAAAGGCTTATACGAAAGTACCCTACAGCATGTAAAAGATGGTACCATTCCCATGACACGATTGGATGATGCCGTACGGCGTATCCTGAGAGTGAAAATTGCGTCGGGTATCTTTACGAAAGGCGCACCAAGCACGCGTAAAAATGCGGGAGATGAACGTCTTTTGGGTCTTCCTGAAAACAGAGCCATTGCAAGACAGGCTGTACGCGAGTCCATGGTGTTGTTAAAGAACAATAATGGGCTATTACCATTAGATGCTACGAAAACAATTCTGGTCATCGGCGATGGGGCGGAAAGTGTTTCGAAAGCTTGCGGAGGTTGGACGCTTTCTTGGCAAGGTACGGGCCATACCAATGATGAGTTTCCTAATAGCGAATCGATACTCGATGGTATACGCCAGGCGGTCAATGAAGCTGGTGGTAAATTGCTGTTTTCAGCTAACGGAGCTACAAACGAAACGGCCGATGTAGTGATCGCCATTTATGGCGAAGACCCTTACGCGGAGTTTCAAGGTGATCTTGAAAATGTCGACTTTGTTCCCAACGGTTTTGATGTAGACAAACTCTCTGAATTTCGCCAGAAAGGTATTCCTGTGGTATCTGTTTTTCTATCAGGTCGTCCCTTATGGAGCAATCCTGAAATAAACCTATCGGACGCATTTGTAGCAGCATGGTTGCCTGGTAGTGAAGGTGGTGGAATCTCCGATATGTTATTCCAAAGAGACCCATCATATGATTTTACAGGTCGTTTGTCCTTCAGTTGGCCAAGTAGTGCGGTAGTTTCAGAAGACGCATCACAACGTGAGTCGGAAGCTTTATTCAAACTGGGTTATGGCCTCACGTATCAAAGCTCCGAAACAGTAGACCAACTTTCCGAAGAGTCCGGTTTGGAAAGTTCTGAGATAGCATCAACAGGTAATTTCTTCAGTAAAGGTGCTGCCGTTGCACCATGGGCTCTATGGCTAAAATCAGGAGACTTGATCAAACAAATAGGTAGCTTTCCAACATCCGTAGGCGGCCTGATTGTTAGTAAAACCGATCACGAGGCACAAGAAGACGCTTTGCGTATAAAATGGACAAGGCCAGACTATGATCAGGTTCGAGTGAGTACGGCTACGCCCAGTGATATGTCACGCCAAACCAATGGTGCGATGGAACTGACCTTCTCCGCAAAATCATTCAAAGGCGATTCCGCAACCGTCAAGATTGGCCTGGGATGCGATCAAGAGTCCAACTGTGATCAAACACTGGATATCAACATCGAACCGAATGAATGGAAAGAATATCGTATAAGTCTAAGTTGCTTTGCCAATCTCGGTGTCGACATGAGTAAAGTCAGCACTGCATTAATGGTTACGGCCGGAGAAGGAGTAGATATCGGACTTAGTACTATTCGCTTAGAATCGGACATCGATGCCAAGCCTGGCTGTGATGGCAGGTAGTGGTTTTCCGTAATCGCTAAAGATTACTAACGATGTTATTTTCGGAATCCGATTCGATTCCGAAGACCAAATTGTTGGTGTATAAGATCAATTGACCAAAAAGGGGCGATTCTTCTTAAAAGCCTATATTAGTTGTTTTAATAATACCAAAGTTCATTTAACTTTAGCTAAATCTGCTAAGTTTTCAATAGATATGAATTCGGAATCGATACATATATTTAGAATCAGCAAGCAAATTACCAAGAGACCAGAAGAAGGCCTGCTATACATCTGCTGGATCCAAGATCAGATCGATGGTATTGAAATCGATGGTGAATTTCATCGAAACGTATCGAACTCCATTACTTTTCTTAACCACCATCATGATTGGAAAATATGTAAGGGTAAACATCAAGATGCTTCGGGGTATATCATGTCAATGCATCCTGAAGTATTGAACAATCCCGTATTAAGTAGGCTGCATATTAACGAATTACGATTATTTCATTCTCCCGAAATACCGATTATCAATTTAAGCCCAGGTATCGCCATACGCACACAAGCTATTTTAGAAATGATAGACGAACTTCTTGGGTCGGAACTCAATCACAAGGAAGAGGCAGTACTATCCTTACTGAATACCTTCTTTGTCTACTGCGATGGACAGTGTAACATTAAATCGGTAATCACCGATAATAGATCAAAAAACACTGTTGTATACAACTTCAAAAAACTGGTAGATAAACACTTGCCTAAATTTCACGATGTCTCGGAATATGCCAAACTCTTACATATTTCGCCAAAATACCTAAACGAATGTGTCAAGGAGGTATTGGGGTTTACCGCAAAAAGTATCATTGCGGAACAGTTGCTCATGAGGTCACGCCGCCGCTTAAAGTTCTCTGACCAATCGATCAAAGAGATTAGCTACGAGCTGGGATTCTCCTCACCGGATTACTTCAGTTCTTTCTTCAAAAACCACACGGGCACCTCCCCTTCTGCACTAAGAAAAAACTGATTGTTCCGAATTTCTAAGGTATAACCGTACTATTCACAATCTTTGCATTACGAAACCCCTATATATTGCGATAAACAATATATCATGGATAGAAAATCATTTATCAAGAAGGGCAGTATCGCCATAGGATTGGCATGTGTTCCATCAATCGCCACAAGTAAAAATAAAACGTACAAACCAAGTATTTCAAGTGACCTTGAACCTAAGATAATACGTGACAATGAAGGTCAGCTTCTAAATGTCATTGGAGACCTGCAAATGCATAAGATCAGTGGTAAGGACACCGATAATCAAATCGTTGAATGGGTTAATGACGTAGCGCCAGGAGTTGGCATACCTCCGCACATTCATACTAAGGAAGATGAGATTTTCAGGGTCCTCAAGGGAAAGGTAGAAATTATGGTCGGTGAAAAAACGACCGTTCTTGAGTCGGGAGATGTCGCCTTTGCTCCAAAAAACGTTGTTCATTCGTGGAAGATAGTCGGAGAAGGAAATGCTAGCATGAGCACAAGTGCTTTTCCCGCTGGAATTGAAATCATGTTCGCTGAATTAGGAGAATTACCACCAGGTCCTCCTGATTTTGAAAAGGTTGCCGAAATCTGTGGAAAGCACGGGATACGGTTCGTCTAAATCGAATACCACCAATAGCTAAGATACTGTCAAGATAAACTAGATATACACCGATATCAAAATAAAAAAGTGGAACTGAAAGGTCATTCAAGTTCCACTTTTTTATTTTGGCATTTAATTAGAACAAGGCTTCAAAGAAAAAACCTTCTCCTATTTACTCTCTATCAATTGTAGAAAATTCAGGGGTTCAGCAAAATTGGACAACCATAAAAATTTAAAAATGTAACCGGTGTAATTGAGCCATCCTTCCAACATTATCAATGATATCGACAAAATGAAAAGACCCATAAAAAGATTAGGCAGATTCTTTCGTAATGATTTTTTGATAATAAAGTAAGAGATAAAGAGGCCGAGAAAAACACCTAGTAGTATTACTATTGCAATAAAATCAATATGTATCGGTATTTCTTGCACAAACTAAATTTAGCGCTTTTTAACCAATGATAGCTTCATTTGAACAAATGGTTCTATTATTCTGTGCTATCCAATAATTACATACATTTGAGATAATTCCGAATGGCCTATTCGTAAAACAAAAGCGTGAATTTCAAAAACAAACGTAGGTGGAAAATCATAGGAACCTATAGTCTCGGCTGGACCTTGGCTTTTATATTTTTGATTATTGTCAGGGGAATTGGGGCTACAGAAGATGGTGCGATTGACATAGAATTTCCCACAAGTTTATTTTATGCCTTTACCATGGGGCCTATATTCGGAGCTATTTCTGGTTACGCCCAGATTTTAACCGTCGAACGTTTTTATAAACGGGCATCGGCAAGAAGACTACTTGGAATTCGCCTTACGATCTCCTTGGTTTTCTTGATAACGTTGATACTTGCCTCTTACCTCATTGTACCTCCTATTTTGGGAATAGAAATTGGCTTTATAGCTTTCATGTTCGACGAGGGAAGCTTCCCCATCTACATCTATATGTTGACCGTTGATATTTTTTTGGGAGCCCTATGGCAGGTAAATCAGATGCTAGGAAAGAATAATTTGTGGCAATTATTACGAGGTAAATTTTCTGAGCCTCGCGAAGAAAATAGAATTTTTATGTTTTTAGACCTCAAAGATTCTACTGAATATGCTGAAAAACTAGGTCATATAAAATATAGCAGACTTATTCAAGATTGCTTCAGTGACCTGGGCGTTGTCATTGAAAATGAAGCAGAAATCTATCAATATGTCGGCGATGAAGCTATACTAACCTGGAAGTCAAAAAATGGATTGAAAAATCAAAATTGTATCAACGCCTTTTACGGTTTTAAGAACGAGTTACTCAAAAAGAAAGCCTATTATTTAGCAGAATACAATTGTCTTCCCGTTTTTAAGGCCGGATTGAATGAAGGTGTGGTTACCGTTACAGAAGTAGGGAAATACAAAAAGGAAATCGCCTATCATGGCGATACGATCAATACCGCGGCTCGAATTCAAGGTAAATGCAATGAATTGGATGAGGAGTTGCTTATTTCCGAAAATTTAAAATACAAACTGGAAAATTCTGCTATTGAATTTGAGCCTAAAGGCTATATCCCTTTGAAGGGCAAAGCCAAAGAAGTGGAAATTTTTGCCGTACACCGGTAGGTATTTTTTTAATTTTTGACAAGAGCCATTCAAAATAATTCTTCGGCGGATAATTGCTCTCCTTGTTTTTGAGTAACTTACTTGTAAATATCCTTTTTGACATGGCAACATTTACACTAGATATAAACAATAAGACATATGATGTTGAGGCTGCAGAAGGCACTTCGCTACTTTGGGTTATACGCGAACATCTAGGGCTTACCGGTACCAAATTCGGGTGTGGTATTGCACAATGCGGAGCCTGTACAATACATATTGATAAAAAACCGATAAAAGCCTGTGTGCTAAAAGTTGAGAACTTTGCAAACGGACAAAAGATAATGACCATCGAAGGCTTATCGGAAA
>CAZTLZ010000174.1:0-7310 GCA_964614665.1 uncultured Maribacter sp. | reverse complement strand
ATGGAGATAATTCTAACGTAGCGATGCTCGAACTTTTTAATGAACCCACCTTAGGCAGTGGTAGATTTGGAACTTGCACTTGGACACAGTGGAAAGAAATTATGGAAGAGCTCCTTATTATTATCCGAGCCAATGGCGCCAAAAATATTCCATTGATCGCTGGTTTTAATTGGGCGTATGATTTAACGAAAGTGGTAAAAGATCCGATCAAAGCTGAAGGCATCGCTTATGTCAGTCATCCTTATCCACAAAAAAGAGCGCGTCCGTGGGCAGAAAAATGGGAGGTCGACTTTGGGCATGTAGCAGATCATTATCCAGTGATTCTGACAGAAATTGGTTATTGTGCAGCCGAAGACAAAGGGGCGCATATTCCAGTCATTAGTGATCCATCTTACGTAACTGCCATCACGGAGTATGCTGCCACGAAAGGCATTTCTTATTGCGTCTGGGTATTTGATCCAGAGTGGTCTCCGATGTTGATTAAAGATTGGGATTTTAATTTGACCGAACCGGGAAAGGTTTGGAAGGCGGCGATGGAGAAATAGTGTTTAGGTGAAAAAATAATTAAGTATTTAATTTATCCCGCGCTCCTTTACTCGAAATAAAAGGCTTGAATCTTTTCGTTATTATTACCGACTAAAATAATAGATTCGCCGTTCTTACCTTTTAGCATTGCCAAATCTCTAGCATCATAAGGTGTATAAAATCCGCTTTCAATTGGTGATAAAGGAGTAAATCCTCCTTTTCCATCGCCAATCATAACGGCACCGATTCCAGCATCATAGCGAACGGTTTCTACCTCTGCACCATAGAGGTTACCTGTAACTAAAATATCTAAATGGCCATCCTTATTTATATCCTCGCAAATTGAAGAACGAATAGGAGCTATTTGTACCTTATTTGGTAAAGGTTGAAGTTTAAAATTATCATTGGCCAAATTTAAGGCAATAGAGCTATAAAAATTATTGACCTCAAATTTAACCGCTTCATTATATCCATCATCTGTTAAGATTGTTTTGATATCTGCTTTAGCAAAAGCATCATAACTTGGATATTTATCCGCAACAAAGGGCATCTGCTCCGAAGTACACTCCCTTCCTCTAGTTGGCACTAGTTTTTCGCCGTAGTATCCTGCGAGAATTACATCATTTGAACCATTTTTATCAAAATCATTCCCCATAACTATAAAAGGCTTTTCTTCGGAAGCTTTAAATTTTGAATTTTTTCCTAAATTACCTAAAACATAATCAGGTCTTCCATCTTCATTAAGATCCCCTTCAGAAATACTCCACCACAATCCAACACTTTTACTTAATCCATCAATATTACGGATCTTACTAAAAGATCCATTATCATTAGCAAAGATAGTAAGCGGAATTCCTTCTCCGACCACTACTAAATCTAGATCGCCGTCTACATCATAATCTGAAAATATGGCATCTGTGACTAAGGCTAACTCCTTAAACTCTGATGCCAACTCTGTTGTAACGTCGACAAATTTTCCATTGTCATTTTCTAATAAATAACTGCTTGGAGGATAAGGATAACGACCAGGAAGAATTCGTCCTCCTAGAAATAAATCTAGGTCACCGTCTTTATCAATATCATTAGCGACTACTACTTGACCGCTTTCTCTTAAAGTGGGGAGTACATTTTTCGTTTTTGAAAATTTTCCATTCCCATTATTTTGATACAGTCGATCCTGTAATAATTCATCTCCTTTTTCAAATTCGCTACCTCCACTAACTACATATAAATCTAAGTCTTGATCACCATCATAATCAAACATCAAGGCTCCTAAATCTTCTTGTGCTTTATCTCTAGACCACACTTGATCCCTTCCTTTTTTAAAAACACCATCTGAGGATTGAATAAATAATTGACCGCTTTGACCAATTGCTCCGCCAACAAAGAAATCATCTAAACCATCACCGTTTACGTCACCAGTTGTAATGCATGGGCCATTTTGTGATTGCTTGTAAGGTAGTAAACTCTCTCGAAGAAAATCATCGTATTCATTTTCTTGGTGTTGAAATCCACCTTCAATTGCTGACTCATTTTCTTTAATCAACGTTACAATTTCTTTATCAGTTGAGGTACGCTCACTTGCATTTTTTAGTTGGTAGGTATACACCTTATTTGTGGAGACATTTTGTGCAATTGTTTGTTTTCCATTTGGCCAAAGGATCGTCACTTTATCCACTTTTTCATAATCTCCCATCCCAAAATGCATAATAGGCTCAGAAGAAGAAAGATAACCTCTTGTCAAAGTCAACTCTTGAAACTGTATTTTCCCATCATACTCTAGCTTCACCTTTGTATTTAAGACAAATTTATTGGGATCATTATTTACTAATCTAAATCGAATATAGTTTTTATTATTACCTCCTTTATTCTCATAAAGGGAGGCAGGAGAATTTACATTATTAATCACTAGATCCAGATCTCCATCATTGTCTAAATCACCATAAGCAATCCCATTAGAAAATCCGGGATTGTCAAATCCCCACTCTTTAGTCTTCTTTGAAAAAGTAAGATCATTATTATTTTTGAATACATAATTTGACAATGGAATAGAAGGTACAGTTTTGGCTAAATCTAATGGGTTAAAAGAGGTTTTACCTGCTAGGACTTGGTTTCTAATATTCAATTGAAAATCATTATTTCTAATATCCCGATTGATCCCATTGGTGATGACAATATCTTTTGCTTCATCATTATCCAAATCAGCGAATAAAAAGCCCCAACTCCAATCCGTTTTTGAAATACCTGACATCTGACCTATTTCACTAAATTTTCCATTTCCATTATTTAGTTGAAGGGTATTAATCATAAACTGATAGTAATTTCCTTTGTTGACATTCGACCAAAATTTTTTATTGCTCATAGAACCCATATTAGTCTTTGATCGGTAATGATCTTCCGAAGCCATGTCTACCACTCCGATATCCACTAGTCCATCATTATTGAAATCTGCAATATCCCCCCCCATTGAAAAGTTTGAAATATGCTTAACAGATTTAGTCAAGTTATCTTCTAATTTTAATGCACCATTATTTAGATAGAGATGATCTGGTTTTAGAAAATCATTAGAAACATAAATATCAGTCCAATTATCATTATTTAAATCACTCGCGATTGGGGTAAAACCATAAGCGTAATTAGAAACACCAGCCGGTTCAGAGATATCAATGAATACGCCTTTTCCTGTATTTCGGTATAAGCGATCACTCGTCTGTTTATCGATTGGTTCTCCTATAATTTTTTTACGTTTTGCTATTCTAGTATCATACGGTTGGTTTACCAAATACATATCTAGATCGCCATCCTGATCTAAATCAAAAAAAGTAGCTTGATTAGAAAAACCTCCGTTATCAAGTTGATATTCTTTTGCACGCTCGACAAAGGTGTTGTCTTGGTTGTTAATGTATAATAGATTTCTGCGATCTTCTATATTATCTGAATAACCAAAACGACAAACATAAATATCTAAAAAGCCATCTCCATTTACATCGGCCATCGTCACACCAGCTGACCATTTTTTATCATCTTTTATGCCAGCGGCTTCAGAAATATCTTCAAACTTAAGATTCCCTTTATTCAAATAAAGTCGATCTTTTACCTTATTACCACAAAAAAAGATATCTGACAAACCATCATTATTGATATCTCCTATTGCGACTCCTCCACCCAAATAAATTCCTAACCACATTAAATGATTGAATTCTTCTGTTTCTATTATATCATTAGAAAATTCAATACCTGTTGACTCGGCACTTTTTAGTTCAAACAAAGAACCTTCGTAGTTTTCACCAAGTCTTCCATCCTTATTACAAGCGACCATTACAAATAATATGACAAGCATGAAAAATTTATAAGACCAATAATTTGAATCACTCATGAAATCTATTTTTTATTTGAAACTAATTTCAAATTTACAAACTATAAATGTCAAAAAAAAAATCCCTAGTTGATTATTTAATCAACTAGGGATTCCATAATTATACGAGTAGGTTAGTTCTTAATTACTCGTTTCGTGATACTTTCTGTACCATTGTAAATGGTTACAAAGTAAACACCAGAAGATAAGTTGCTCATGTCAACAATTTCCGTATTGATTCCTGCCGTAGCAGCAAAAACACTTCTACTGATTGCTTTTCCTAACATATCTGTCATTCTGATTTCCACTTCTTGATCTCTTAGTGTTTCGAAATCTATGGTTAATCTAGCCTTTGTTGGCACTGGGTAAACACCAATGATATCAAAGCGATCTGTCTTACGTTCTAGGTAAACAATGTTTGACACATCTTCGTATCCATCAAAGTCAATAGAACGTAAACGATAATAAGCTTTAGCTAGCGGCTTAGTATCTTCTAACATATAGCTCTGTGTTTCGGTTGTAAAACCAGCAGCAGCTTTTTCACCTACGAATTCCCAATCACTACGTCCATCTAAAGAACGCTCAATTACATGCTTCTCTGTATTTTCTTCCGTAGCCGTTTTCCACATCAACATATTAGATGATTTCTCCGTTTTTCCTTCAAAAGAAATTAGTTCAACTGGTAGTGGAGCTGCCGTAATATTCAGAATAAAATCTCCCGTGTTAGTACCGTGACCATCAACATATATATAATAATCTACTGCAGCTACCCCTCTAGTAGCAGCTGAAGTAATACATACTAATGAATTTGAACCTGTTACACCGCTATCGTCATCACCAGCTACACACGTTAATGCGCCACAAGTTCCTGTAAAGACTTGTATTTCAGTATCAAAACTTGAACCATCCGTATCAACTGTAAATTCTTCTGCACTAGGAGAAGTATATACAAACCAAACTCCCGCTCCAAAGTCCATAAATCCAGTACCTCCAGCAGCCGTTGCACAAGGAGAAGTATTGCCACTACAAGCTGTCAATCCTTCTACATTTGTAGCACTCGCTGTAGATCCGGATGCAGTCGCTGCGCCTGCTACTACAGCCATAGCACCAGCACAAGCATCATTAGCAGGAGGAGGAGGAAGCGTTCCTATACAAACATCAAAGACCGAAGTTTGGCCCGCAGTACTGGTCCAACTATAAACTCTGAGGTGGTAAGTTGCACCAATGGTCAATCCTGTAGCAGTACTTGAATTAGGGTCACTACACAATCCTTGATGTGTTAATGATCCACATGCTCCTTCCCAAAGGGAATGATATAGATCTGTAGTTCCGCCTGTAATATTCAAAAGATCAATCTCATGAGAAGTAGCGGTTGCTACAAAGGTAAACCATACATCATCATCTTCTGTACCAAAACAAGCAACTACATCTTCTGGAGATGCTGTCGCTCCAGCAATAGTTCCATTCGTAACGGAACCACAAGCCAAATCAGCATTTACGGTTAAAGCGATGGCTCCTCCGCAATCATCATTTGCAGGAGCGGCAGCCAAAGTAGTAAAAGCAGTCGGTCCTACTACCGCAGACATATCACCACCACAGATTTCTTGGACAAAGGCATCATAATCAGTAGTTCCGGTCAATCCAGTAACAGTCTCTGGATTACCAGCACTAGAAACAGAAATACAAGAAGCGTCAGGTGGCGCAACTCCGGTGGGGCAAACCCATACGGTAGCACTTGTGGCACTTCCTCCTGTTGTCCAGCCAATATCTGCTGTGGTTTCAGTTATATCCGTAGCTGTTACACTAGTTGGATCTGGACAAGAAGGTGGGGTTATACACATAGAGGTAAATACAATTGGTGTATAGCCTTGATCAACACAATCATTACTACTATCACCATCAACAAATACCGAAATACACTCATCCGTAGCACCTTCGACCACCAAGCCAGTTAGATCACCTCCAGAACCATAGCCATTATAAACCTCTGTTCCTCCAGACCCAGAGCCCATTGCTCCTGAATAAACCTCTAACTCATCCCAACTATTTTCTACCTGTCCTTGCGTAAAAGTAATTTGTACTTGCATTCCAGGATCAGGGCAAATTTCTGCACCAATTGGCGTTAGAGCACTATTAACATAACAGACAGGACCTCCGCCTGCGGTACATTGGGCCAACATCTCTGCGGACGAAAAGCAGCACAATAACACTGCAAATATTTTTAAAGTAAAATTGTTCATATTGTTTTTTTTGATTAAAAAGTTAAAGAAATTAAAGAAAATCGAAGTCTGGTCCCTATTCTTCTTGGACTTCATAATAACGACTAGTGGTGTCAACCAGAGATAAAATTTAATCCCTGATTCACATTAATAATTTTCTTCTGAGTATATTTTAGATAAAAGTGGTTCTAATAGATTTTTAGAATTTTAATTTAACCATCACCGGCTAAGGATTTTTTTTCATGTAAGTTAAGTTTAGTAGTTAGAAAATAGTATCAAAAAAGGCATGAATATTCGATCTCTCTATTCAATGCTGATAAAGAAGAAATACGATTAGCCATGTCTAAGCGTTAAACATGCAAGAAGTACACTAGGCAAAAGGAGTTATCCAGATGAGTTTTTTGAGTAGTTCATTGTATTATCGAAGTTTGGTTATAAAAATTAATGCAATTACTTAGTTGCATTAAGTAAAAATAAAGTCTAGTAGATTTTCAATTGGGATAGTAGAAAGGGCGATTGAGGTCTTAATAATTACATTATACTGGGGGTTATATATAACATAAATGCAACATAAAGGAACAAAAAAAAATAGAATAAAAAGAATATTATCCTTAAAATATTAATTTAGGGTTAATTTTCTATTAATTCAAGGTTAGAACCTATATCTTTTATTTTCCCTCTTATACAGGTTATACTATTAAATTTGGATCATAAACTCCAATGATCTTCTTCTCTTTCCATTTAGCTACTTTAAAGTTACAGGGTTTGATGACTTCGTTCGACCTATAACAGTAGGTATAATCCAATCCATAAACGATTGCCTCTTTCCTTTAAAATTAGCGATGAGCTCGAATTTTTTATCATTTCAGAACCAATTTAGGGGGTTTTTGAACCACTTCAATACCCAAAATTATCAATATAGCATCAAAGAAGGGTAATCTGGCACCATCTTAGCGTAAAAATTACACTAACTTTGTATTGTAAGTTTTTTGACGTAGAAAAATAGGCTTTCCCTATTACTGAAGTTATATTTTTCATTAAGAAACTTCTATTAAAACGTACCCAATATGCTGAATTTAAAATCTTTTTTCCCCTTATTATTCTCTTGGTTATTAATGGCTATGCCGATCACAGCTATAGCAACCAACGAGCATTCCGCACCTGAAAGTTTACTAGACTTGATGAGCTACCAAGAAATTCTGGAAGTGAAT
>CAZTLZ010000173.1:0-7322 GCA_964614665.1 uncultured Maribacter sp. | reverse complement strand
TTAAAATTGTATGTCTTAAATACATTTTTAGAACAATTCGACAAATAACAAATTATCCTAAATTGGAAACAATTTTTCAAGGATACGAGCAATTTTTTATGTTTGGATTTCCAATTTGAATTTATTAACATTTCATTAAGAAAATTTTCGATGAAATGCACCTTTCAACGATTTTTTTAACTTTTAATCGGTATCAAAGGTAATTCTTAATGTGTCGATCGCGAAGTAAAGTTATCCTCAAAATATCAACAATATTCAATGGGAGACCTTAATAACTACAGTTTTTTATCCGTGGAATTGAATAGGAAGGAGGATGGGTGTTTTATTTATATTAAGTCCTTTTTCTAATGTCTTCAAACAGTGCGGTTGTCATAACAATCGACCAGTTTTGTATATAATTCGTTGCACAGTAATTCTATTTCAGGATTTAAAATGACATTTTTGCCTTTTTTAATGGAAGAGCTAAATACCCTAGTGGTTATTTCCTTTTTTGGATATTCATATTCTATATGTCTATAAAGTCGCTTCATGGTCTCATGGGGTTTTGAAACTAGGTCCTCATATTTGCAGATTAAAACAGCTTCGTTATTTTCTAACCTCTGATCGAAAAATAGTATGTTTCTAGTGTACCAAAATAATGCCGCGGCGTCATTTTGAGACATGTCTTCCTTAAAATACTTGTTAATCAAGGCTAATGTGGTTTTTGACATTTGTTCCGACCTCCAAGTATCTTCTTTCAGAATTTTACGTAGATTTTCTGTACCGTTTTTCGGTCCGAATTTTTTAAGATCAGAAGATGCAACATCCTTAAAGTGTCTTAAAACCCAAATGCCTTTGCTATTGGGGAAATCACCTATTAACCTGTTCGTATATTGACTTTCAACAAGCGGCTTGAGAATGATGGTTTTAGCGTTATTACCATATATTTCCTTCTTGAGAATAGGAAGGGGGTCAAGGCGTAATCCGCTCGGATCCTGTGATGATGTTTTGCTGTGGGTTTCTTTGTAGACCTTAGTGCGATAGTCTTTTTCAATCACCTCGGACAATATCGTGGTTCCCGACCTTTGGCATCCAAGAATGAAAACTATCTTTTTTTCTGAATTGTGCTTTAAAAAAAGTTTGTGACTTATATCTTTAAATTCACGATACGAAACTCTCTTAATTCGATCTAAGGATATTGACATAAGGTTATTGTATTATTTAAAAAGGTTGTTATTGTTTAGTTTTGGTTTTCAAAAATTAAATAGAATCGTCAATATATCCAAGTGATACTGGCTTAACTTAGTTCAATTTATCTATTCGTCTAAAAGTTCTGCAAATTCAGAATTTGAAAGGGATTGTTCGAAATCCTCATAGTTTATAACCAAATTCTCCATTTTTTCAGGGTTCTGTCTTTTTAGATCTAATTTCCTTTTCTCAATTCTCTGGTTTTCAATATTTAGAAAAGAAAATAACCTATCTAGTTCATTGCTGGTATTTTCTACAAGTTCCTCATAGAAAAGTTCTAAGTAATCATGATTTGGATATTTATTCTTACTAAATACGGTTTCTAATTTTTTAATTGTGCGAAGTTCACTCAAACAGTGGTTGATGTTTACATGTACTTTTTTGTCCAAACTATTTTTTTTGCCACTCTCTTGACCACTATTCCAAGCCCCGGTTTTTACCGCGACCAATTTGGATACATAAGTGCGTAGTATGTTTTTGCGTTTGATGTGTATGATTTTCACATCGGTATTAGAATCCAAAATATCCCAAACTTCCCTATCGGTGCTGTCATCAGGGTGGTTGTAAAAAAGCTTGAAACCAGCATGTTTAATCCATGGTAATTTTTTACCAAAGGTTTCGTTCCATACGGTTTTACAACTTTTACCACCTAATAATCTAAAAACTTCGCTTTGCATGTCAATTTTCGGATGGGCATGAAGCAACCTCATCAAAAGACTTGACCCTGTTCGTTGACGTCCAAGAATTACCAGTTTTTGATATTTTTTTGTTCCAAAAAAGCGGGCAATATATTTTTTTGACCTTCCTTTAAGAAAGTAATATGATGAGCTCTTTTTTTTTTTCATGTGCAGCTTGGTCAATCATTATTGTGTTCTATCGAAATATGCTTCGAATCAATAGTACTAACGTTGCCTTATTTAAAAAAGTGTACGTAAGATGTATTGTATGCCAAGTCACAACCTACCATCCACTTTGTCTTTTAAAAACCCTTTTACATCATACACCACTCCATTTTCAGAAAGCATCGATCGTAAATCAAGATTTAAGAATTCTTTATGGGAAACGGCCAGTATTATGGCATCAAAACTTCCTTCAGGAAGCTGGTCTGTTGATATGATATGGTATTCCTTTAACACTTCTTCTGGATCAGCCCAAGGGTCGTATACCGTAATATCAGCTTCGAAAGTCTTTAGATTATTGATGACATCAACCACTTTGGTATTGCGAACGTCAGGACAATTTTCCTTAAAGGTCACTCCCAAAAGCAATATCTTTGATTCCTTGATTTTTAAGTCATGACGCAGCATCAATTTAATCACTTCCGTAGAAATATACCTTCCCATACCATCGTTCATTCTTCTACCTTCTAGGATAATTCCTGGATGATATCCGAATTCTTGTGCTTTTTGGGCCAAGTAATACGGGTCAACCCCAATGCAGTGCCCTCCAACTAGGCCAGGCTTAAAAGGCAGAAAATTCCATTTAGTCCCGGCTGCTTCCAAAACCTCGTTGGTATCGATATCCATCAAATTGAAAATTTTGGCCAATTCGTTTACGAAAGCAATATTGATATCGCGCTGCGAATTTTCAATCACTTTCGACGCTTCAGCAACCTTGATACTAGGGGCCAAATGGGTGCCGGCCGTAATAACGGAGGCGTATAGCTCATCTACTTTTTTACCGATTTCGGGAGTGGATCCCGCGGTAACTTTGAGTATTTTATCTACGGTATGTTGTTTGTCACCAGGATTGATTCTTTCTGGCGAATATCCAGCGAAAAAATCGCTATTGTACACCAAACCACTTGTTTTTTCGAGTACAGGTATACACTCATCTTCTGTAACACCAGGGTACACAGTAGATTCGTAAATAACGATATCGCCCTTTTTCAGTACTTTCCCAACCGTTTCACTTGATTTGTACAAGGGTGTCAAATCTGGTCGGTTTGTGCGATCTACAGGTGTAGGTACTGTGACAATGTAGTAATTGCAATCTTTTAATACGTCAAGTTTATAAGTGCAGAAAAGGCCTTTCTCATTTGAAGGAGCTTGAAGTGTAACCTTTTTTAAATCTTCTTCACTTACTTCAAGTGTACTATCCAACCCTGATTGGAGCTCTTGTATTCTTTCAGGATTAATATCAAAGCCCACTACCGCATATTTAGTAGCAAACAAGCGCGCTAGTGGGAGCCCCACGTAGCCCAAACCTATGACCCCAATCTTTATTTTATTCACTTCCATATTTTAGCGTTGTATGATACCATTAATGATTAAATGCTGCGAAGTTAAGCGTAATAAGATTTATACCATTCGATGAAATTCTTAACGCCAGTTTTGATACTGGTTGTAGGACTATAACCATAATCCTTAATTAGTCCATCTACGTTCGCCCAGGTTCTTTCGACATCTCCCGGTTGTATTTCCATCATTTCCTTTTTAGCCTTTTGATTTAAGTTTTTCTCGATTTCAGAGATGAAATCCATCAATTGAACCGTATTGTTGTTCCCAATATTGTAGAGCTTATACCGTTCTTCTTGATTTTTTCTTGAGTCTACATTTGCTAACAAAACTCGCACAACACCTTCAACTATATCATCCACATAGGTGAAGTCACGTTGCATTTTGCCGTAGTTAAAAACCTTTATCGGCCTATTTTCGGTAATAGCGCTTGCGAATAATATGGGGGCCATATCAGGTCGCCCCCATGGGCCATAAACGGTAAAAAAACGAAGCCCGGTCGTAGGAAAACCAAAAAGATGGCTATAGGTATGGGCCATCAATTCATTACTCTTCTTACTTGCAGCATATAGACTTATTGGATGATCTACATTATCTTCAGTAGAAAATGGAATTTTTTTATTTAAGCCATAAACGCTGGAACTACTGGCATAGACCAAGTGCTCGATGTCAAAATTCCTGCAGCACTCCAATAGGTTAAGAAAACCTACAATATTACTATCAATATAACTCTCCGGGTTTTCGAGACTATAGCGTACTCCTGCTTGAGCGGCAAGATTACATACCCGATCGATTCTCAAAGTTTTAAAGAGTTCTGGCAGGCCTTCACGATCTTCCAAAGACATACGCACAAATTCAAACTTGGTGCCATGGGTGGTGCTGATTGTTTTGGTATTGAAGACTTCCGCGGACGTTCTCGAAATCCCAAGTTGACTAAGACGATCGAATTTTAAATTGACATCATAGTAATCATTGATGTTATCCAACCCGATAACATCCAGATCCAATTTTAAGAGTGCCTCACAAAGATGGTAGCCAATGAAACCGGCTGCGCCGGTTACCAAGATTCTCATGATTGCCCGATTTTGTAAAAATGAAAGCCAATGGCATCCATTTTTTCTTTATCCAAAATCCGTCGTCCATCAAATAAAAATGCTGGTTTTAACATGTTCTTATGTATGGCCTGCCAATCATATGACTTGAACTCATCCCATTCGGTCAAAATAGCCACCGCATGAGCATCAGCAACGGCCTCCATTGGGTCGTTTACGACTTTTAGCAACTTTCTATTCTCTTCAGGTGATCTCGTATTCAAATAGTCTAAATCTGCATAAACCTGTTCTTCAGGAACCTTTGGATCATAAATGACGATTTCAGCCTTTTCATCAAGAAGTGCATCGGCTACATAAATAGCAGCGGATTCACGAGTGTCATTGGTATCCTTTTTAAAGGCCCATCCGTAAAAAACGATTTTCTTGCCTGAAACCGTATTGTATAAGGTGGTAATGATATTTTCTGCGAATCTTCTTTTTTGATAATCATTCATGATGATTACTTGTTCCCAATAATCCGCTACTTCTTGTAATCCATAACTTCTTGCAATATATACCAGATTCAATATATCCTTTTGAAAACATGATCCGCCGAAACCAACAGAAGAATTTAAGAACCTCGATCCTATTCTACTGTCATATCCAATAGCTCTTGAAACTTCCGCGACATTCGCATCGGTTTTCTCGCAAAGGGCGGAAATTGAATTTATAGAAGAAACACGTTGTGCTAAAAAGGCGTTGGCCACAAGTTTCGATAATTCTGAAGACCAAACATTGGTTTGTAAAATTTTATCTTCTGGTAGCCAATTTGCATAAATACTGCTTAAGGCATCCTTTGCTTCCTGACCTTTTGCCGTATCCGCACCACCTATCAATACGCGATCTGCATTCAACAGGTCATCGATTGCGGTACCTTCGGCCAAGAACTCTGGATTGGATAATATTTCAAAATCAACCCCATTGCCAGTATTGTCTAAAATGCTCTTAATGGCACTTGCTGTTCGAACAGGTAGTGTAGACTTTTCCACTACTATTTTATTATCTCTTGCAACTTTTGCAATATTCCGTGCGCATAATTCGATGTATTTCAAATCCGCTGCCTGACCTTTGCCCTTGCCATAGGTCTTGGTAGGCGTATTAACGGAAATGAAGATTATCTGGGCCTCATCAATAGCCTTGTCCACTTCAGTAGAAAAGAAAAGATTCTTTCCTCTTGTTTCAGAAACCAATTCCTTTAGGCCGGGTTCATATACAGGTAAATTATCGAGGTCTGAGTCATTCCATCTATCGATTCTTTCCTGATTGATGTCCACAACCGTGACATCGATTTCAGGGCATTGGCTCGCTATTACTGACATGGTAGGTCCGCCAACATAGCCGGCGCCAATACAGCATATTTTAGATATTTTGTTCATTAAATTTAGGTTTTGTGTTGCAAAGATTACAAAATAACTGAACAATCGTTGAAATATTGTCGTTAAAAAGGCCTATTTTAAGGTTCGCTGCGTATATATCGAAAACTAGGAAGACGATTGTGATGACCTTTATCCTTTTGACCGATAAATTTCTCGATTTAAACGAAATTCTGACAAGATTTTAATCGGAATGGAAAAGTATGTTTAATTTAGATTCCTGAATGAACTTAACTAAACCCTTACCATAGTGGAGACGCAAACTAAGATATGGCTATCCTCACCCCATATGGGCGGCCATGAACAGAATTACGTCGAAGAAGCATTTCGTACCAATTGGATCGCTCCTCTCGGTCCAAACGTAGATTTTTTCGAACAAGCTATTCAAAATTATGTCGGTCAAGAGGTATGTGTTGCGGCATTGAGTACCGGAACGGCTGCCATACATCTTGGTCTTGAGTTATTAGGGGTTTCCAAGGGAGATGAAGTACTATGCCAAAGTTTCACTTTTTCGGCCTCCGCTAATCCCATAATGTATTTAGGTGCTACCCCTATATTTATAGATAGTGAAACGTCCACTTGGAACATGTGTCCTGATTTATTGCGTGAGGCTATAGTGGATAGAATTTCAAAAGGAAAAAAACCAAAGGCTATTGTCGCAGTACATTTATATGGCATGCCATATAAAGTGGATGAAATTAGGGAGGTTGCCAATGAATTTGGAATCCCTATTGTAGAGGATAGTGCTGAAGCTCTTGGGAGTACTTATAAAGGAATCAATTGTAGTAGTTTTGGTGATATAGGAGTTTTGTCTTTTAACGGCAATAAGATTATCACTACTTCTGGAGGAGGAGCCTTAGTGACACATAACGAAGAATTTAAGAAGAAAGCGATTTTTTTAGCTACTCAGGCAAGGGATAATGCACCACACTATCAACATTCTCATGTAGGTTATAACTACAGAATGAGTAACGTTCTTGCTGGTATCGGTCGTGGTCAAATGCAAGTATTGGATGAAAGGGTTGCTGCAAGACGGAATAATTTTGAATTTTATAGGAATAGTTTAGGTCATTTCAATGAAGTTGAATTCTTGAACGAACCGGAAGGTTTTTTTTCGAATAGGTGGCTCACATGTATTTTGACCCCATCATACGAAATTAGGGAAAGCATTCGTTTAGCATTACTGGAAGATGATATTGAATCACGACCTCTCTGGAAACCAATGCATATGCAACCTATTTTCGAGAAATTTCCGAATTACACAAGCGGAACTTCAGAGGATTTGTTTGAACGTGGCCTTTGCTTGCCAAGTGGTTCAAATTTATGTAGTGATGATTTAGAAAGAGTTGTTACATTAATAACTAAAGTACTTACGCGATGATAAAAGATTACTT
>CAZTLZ010000172.1:0-7398 GCA_964614665.1 uncultured Maribacter sp. | reverse complement strand
AACGAACAACGCATAACATTAAGAACATCCACCCCATATTTTGACACTGCTAGTATAACAGCTGCAACAGGAGCTTCGGTGACCGTTACGAATGATGTCAGTGGTGATAGATTTGTCTTTGCCGACCAGAATGATGGCGACTATACCACCACAGAGTTTGTGCCTGTAATGGGTCAATCGTACACCTTGGAGGTCATACATGATGGACAAACGTATGAAGCCAAGGAAACCTTGAGCGCAGTACCTGATATTATCGACATATTTCAGGATCGCATAGATGGTTTTAGCGATGAGGATTTAGAGTTGCACGTCATATTCAATGATCCACCGGAGGAAGGAAATTCATATCTATTTGTATTCCAGAGAGAAGGAGAATTATTACCTGATTTGGAAGTCGGCTATGATGAATTTGTGAATGGCAATGAAATCGACTGGTGGTACGAATTGGAAGACGATGAAGATACCGACAAAGATGAGACCCTACAACCAGGAGATGTGGTAGATATTGAAATGTACGGAATCTCTGAGGCATACAAGAACTATATGGAAATCCTTATTGAACAAATTGATAGGGGTGGACCTTTTCAAACTACACCAGTTTCTGTCAAGGGAAATTGTACTAATCTAACGGATCCTGATAACTATGCACATGGATATTTTCGATTGACCGAGGTGAATAAGACCAATTACACGTTTGAATAGGTGCGAAGTACAAAGTAATATACTATAAAGATACTTTGTACTTCGTACTATCTGACGAAATGCGATTAGTCACAGCTTATATCGCTTAGCTCGGTGCTTGACGTGGCAGCTGCTTCTGCCCAAGAACTATTGAAAAGTACGAACTTATCAAGGGCATGATTTGATGATCTTGCAGATACCTCCATGAGATAGGTGCCAGGGGCATCAAATTTCACAAAAACATCATGCGCATCGTGGTCTGAAGTCCTTGACTGCCATTTGAAGTCAAGATTACTTCCACTCCGGTATATTTTGAACCAACCATCTTTTGATGCTCCTTTTGGATTTGGAGTTTTGCCGGTATCATTTGGATAGACAATACTATTTCCTTTTTTACCATAGAAATCATCAGCGTCATTAAACCGCAACCAGGTATCATTATGTTCTGTACCGTCGTTACCGGCCTTAATGCCATTACGCCATATAAATTGGTACGCACCCGGGTTTGTAATCTTAATTTTGAACATGATTACTCCATTGCCGGGATCATTAAAATATTGAGGGCCCTCCCAGACCAGATACCCATCTCCCGAAAAGTTGTTGCCATTATTCTTCATAGTCCAATTACCTTCAAAAGCGGCACTTTCAAACTCTACCACAACTAAACCATCGTCTTCGTTAAAGATAAAATCCGATGGATTCGTACAAGAATCTTCAACAGTATTGCTTACCTCATCCGTCGTATCCGACTCATCGGTGTCATCAGAACCTGTAGTGTCATCGGAAGTGGTTTCATCCGGTTCGGTTTCAGGTTCGGGATCTATTTCTTCGTCTAATTCTAATTCCACCACGACTATTTCAGTTTCACGCTCAACTGTAATTGGGTCATCAGAACTGCAGGAATAGCTGGTTAGCACTAAAAAGAATAGAAAGAGTAGGCCGTTTGGCCGCTTGCTTGCGATAGTGATCATAAGGGTAAGATTTAGGGGTTAAGAATAGTATATACGAATGAAAGTGTACAAATGGATGTTAAACTATAGACCGTTAAGTTTTCGCTAAAACACGGCCTCACTTCTGTTAAATGACTTATTTTTATAGTATGGCCATGATGACAAGAAAAGGGTTTCGGTTTAGCCCTTATGATGCACCGGAGCAATCTCCCTTTGAGAAACTTTTTGATATTTTCCAAGAACTCATCACACACACCTCAGGTGATTTTGATGAGGCTATTGATTGGTTGCGTGAATTGGATAAGGAATATGAGTTGACAGATGATGATTACACCATTGATGATTTCATTGAAGATTTAAAGGCCAAGGGATACATTCGTGAGGAGTTCGAAGATGGGGGTGGAGAAATGGGTGAAGAAGGCGAGAACGGAGAAAATGGTGATGGAAAAGGTAATATTTCAATCACGGCAAAAATGGAA
Source organism: uncultured Maribacter sp. (assembly GCA_964614665.1). GTDB lineage: Bacteria > Bacteroidota > Bacteroidia > Flavobacteriales > Flavobacteriaceae > Maribacter_C. The sequence goes on along the minus strand of CAZTLZ010000172.1, from coordinate 5,288 downwards.
CGTATCATTAGGCAAAGAGCTTTGGATCAAATCTTTGGAAAATTGAAACGTAGTGGGGCCGGTAACCATAAAACGAAGAAGTCGGGTATTGGTGATGAACATACTGGGGATTTCAGAGAATACCGCTACGGTGATGGTTTGGAAAACATTTCGATGACCGAAAGTTTGAAAAATGCCCAGATCAATCATGGTGTCGGAAATTTCTCTTTGGATGAAAATGATTTAGTCGTCGAAGACACAGCGCACAAGGCACAAATGAGTACTATTCTAATGATTGATATCAGTCATAGTATGATTCTATATGGCGAAGACCGAATTACACCAGCGAAAAAAGTAGCCATGGCCTTGGCCGAACTGATTACCACCAGATACCCAAAAGATACGTTGGATATTTTGGTTTTTGGAAATGATGCTTGGCCTATACCGATTAAAGACTTACCCTATTTGAAGGTTGGTCCGTACCACACCAATACAGTGGCCGGTTTACAATTGGCAATGGATATGCTTCGTAGAAAGCGGAACACGAACAAACAGATTTTCATGATTACCGATGGAAAACCCAGTTGTCTTCACATGCCAGACGGTACCTATTATAAAAATAGTGTGGGCCTTGACGACTTCATTGTGGAAAAGTGTTATAATATGGCCCGTCAAGCTAGAAAATTGCATATTCCCATAACCACTTTTATGATTGCCCAAGACCCTTATTTAATGCAGTTTATACGTCATTTCACTGAGGCAAATAAAGGAAAGGCATTTTTTACGGGCCTTAAGGGGTTAGGTGAAATGATTTTTGAAGATTACGAGAATAATAGGAGAAAAAGATTGAGGTAAAATGACAGATCACTTTCAATTAACCGATTTTGAGTTTGAATACCAATTGGAGTCTTGCCAATTGAGTCCTGAATTGTTCAATCATGAGGCTCACTTACGATTGGCTTGGATACATATTGCCAAATATGGAATCGACCGTGCTTTGGCCAATATCCAAACACAATTAAAAAACTTTGTACGGTATGTTGGTGCAGAAGATAAGTATAACAAGACGCTTACTATCGCGGCCATTAAGGCGGTTCATCATTTTATCGTAAAGTCAAAATCGGATAGTTTTCAGGAGTTTATAATTGAATTTCCAAGATTGAAGAATAACTTTAAAGAATTGATGGATAGCCATTATGGTATTGACATCTTTACTTCCGAAAAGGCGAAAAAAGAATTTATAAAGCCAGATTTAATACCATTTGATTAAAAGTATGCAATTGAACTATAAGAAAATCTCCACAATAGGAGAACTAAAAAAGGAGGGGTACCAAACTAAAAGTATCAAAGATGAGCTACGGGATAATCTGAGGAAGAAGATTAAAAATGGAGAAGAAACCTTTGCAGGCGTTTGGGGATATGAGAATTCCGTGATTCCGGAATTGGAGCGGGCCATTTTATCGCGTCACAACATTAATCTTTTAGGCTTACGGGGGCAAGCTAAAACACGACTGGCCCGATTGATGGTGAATTTATTGGATGAGTATATTCCCGTTGTGGAAGGTTCTGAAATCAATGACGACCCAATGGCTCCTATGTCTCGTTATGCTATGGAGCTGATTAAAGAGAAGGGTGATAAAACTCCAATCACTTGGCTGCATCGTGACGAACGTTTTTATGAAAAACTGGCCACCCCTGATGTAACCGTGGCCGATTTGATAGGGGATGTTGATCCAATAAAAGCCGCCAATTTAAAATTGTCCTATGCGGATGATCGCGTTATCCATTTTGGAATGATTCCACGTGCGAATCGATGTATTTTTGTCATCAACGAGCTTCCTGATTTACAGGCTAGAATTCAAGTATCGTTGTTCAATATTTTGGAGGAGGGAGATATTCAAATCAGAGGATTTAAATTAAGACTTCCCTTAGACTTGCAGTTTGTTTTTACTGCGAATCCAGAAGATTATACCAATAGGGGAAGTATTGTAACCCCTTTGAAAGATAGAATAGGTTCACAGATTTTAACGCATTATCCTGATGATATCAAAACAGCTCGGAAAATAACAGAGCAAGAATCCAATTTGGATAAACGCCAGTCTGATACCGTATATGTACCAGATATTGCAAAAGACTTATTGGAACAAATCAGTTTCGAAGCTCGAAATAGTGAGTACGTAGATGCCAAGAGTGGGGTGAGTGCACGTACCAGTATCACTGCCTATGAAAATTTACTTAGTACGGCCGAACGTCGGGTTTTATTAACAGGAGCGGAATCGACCACGGTTCGTCTGAGTGATTTTTTAGGGGTAATACCTGCGATTACAGGCAAAATCGAATTGGTATATGAAGGAGAGCAGGAGGGAGCTGATGGGGTTGCCGCTATATTAATAGACGACGCTGTGAAATCTTTATTCCCGGTATATTTCCCGAAAATCAATAAGCTGGAACGGAAGGAGGAGGAAACACCTTATGATGATTTGTTGTCTTGGTTCTTTCAACAGAGTGAAGCATTTGAATTATTAGATGACTATACCGAAGAGGAATATAAAAGAAGTTTAGAAAGTATTCCTGAACTCCGCAGAATGATAAAAGAGCATCAACCTGATTTTAAGATAGAGGATACTTATTTCCTTAAGGAATTATTACTCTGGGGGTTGGTATCATTCAAGAAACTAAGTAAACAACGTTTCTCTGAGGGGTATCAGTTCAAAGACCTTTATGGAAGTTTTATCAGCGGACTATAAATTAAAAACCCCGAACTTTTAAATGTTCGGGGCTTCTCTTTCATAGCGACTTTTACTAAGATACCTGATATGCAGGTAAATTAAATATAAATGAGCTACCCGACTTTGGTTTGCTCAATACGGTAATAGTAGTATCGTGGAGTTCCATTATCTTTTTAACGATGGCCAACCCAAGTCCAGAACCTTGCTTTTTGGCACTTTTATTGACTTGCTTGTACCTATCAAAAATAAACGGTTGTTCGTTCACCGGTATGCCTGTACCTGTGTCGGTAATGTTAATCTCAATATTCTTTCCTTTTTTCTGCAATGATAGTGTCACGGTTCCGTTCGGCTCCGTATACTTAATTGCATTTTCAATGAGATTTTGTAAAGCGCGTTCAACAAGGCTCACATCGGCAAAGACCATATTGTTTTCTTCCGGCTTCTCTAATTGTAGGGCTATTTGTTTCTTTTCTGCCAATACGTTGAATTTGGCGATTAGGTCATGTGACAATTCCGTTATTGAAAACGGTTCTTTCACCGGAACAACTTGTTCTGCTTCCAACTTTGAGTATTCAAACAATTGATTGATCAACTTCGATAATTTGTCTACATTATCATGCGTAATTTGAAGGTATTCCTGTTTGTCTTTTTCTGATAAGGAATCTCGCTTCATTTGCAAAGTTTCCACATATCCCTTTAGAATGGCTAGAGGTGTTCTTAAATCGTGTGATACATTGGCAATCAGTTCTCGACGCAGCAAATCAACGGACTGCATTTTATCCATATTACCGACAATGGAATCGGCCATTTCATTAAAAGAATTTGCCAGAATAGAAATATCCGAATTCTCCGGATTTTCAATTCTTGCTGTCAAATCGCCTTCCTGAAAACGACGTACGGTTCCCGTAATTACACGAAGATTTTTAGTCAAAAACCAGATAGCCAATAGTCCGATCAGTGTAGAAAAAAGCATGGTCAACAAAAATGCTCCAAAACCTAATTTGGCAAAATATTGCCCCATAAGAGTGCTACTGACCTGTTGAAACTTCTTGCCCGCCAAAATAATATATACAAACCCGTTTCGACCATCTACAGCGTAGGGGGCAGCAGAGAATATTTTTTGTTCGCCCGTATTTCTGGGGTCATCACCCAGAACGAATTTTTCACCTTTGTGCGAAATGAATGAGTTTATCGGTGCTAAGGATATCTTTTTGGCGGGTGCATTTTCACTATGGTCCAATACCACGGAATACAAGATTTCCCCTGTTTCATCAAGCAAATAAACTTCAATACCTTGGTTAACAGCCATCATATCATGCATCAAATCACCAAAAAGAGGTTTATTGACGCTACCATCCTCCAAAAAAGGGGAAGCATCTTTGAACTTCTCCGCAATGACATGATGTGCGACATCGGCATTCAATCTCTGAACAGTTTCTTGGTTGTGTTTGTTTCCGATATATCCTGTTATGGCAACATAAGAGAACCCCATCAACAAGACAAGCAAAATAAATGCTAGCCATAGCTTTTTGACCAATTTTGGGGTTAGTGTTTTTCCAGTATCGCTCATATCGCAATGTCTTCATTAAATTTATAACCCACGCCCCAAGTCGTTAAAATATAATTGGGATTGGCCATGTCAGATTCTATTTTGGCCCTGAGCCTGTTGATATGTGAATTGACCGTATGTTCATAACCTTCAAAATTATACCCCCATATTACATCCAACAACTCCGTTCTAGTATAGTTTCGACCAGGGTTCGAGGCCATTAGTACTAGAAGCTCAAATTCTTTTGGAGACAGTTCTACTCTCTTATCGTCCAAAACAACTTTTCGTTTATCAATATCAATGAGGAGCCCTTCGGCGGCAATAGCAGTAGAATTTTCTTGGGCAACCTTTGAAGTATCAGTTCTGCGCATTACCGCTTTTACTCGAGCCAAAAGCTCTCGAATGCTAAATGGCTTGGTAATATAATCATCAGCCCCCATCTCCAGACCTAAAACCCGATCGATTTCTTCTGATTTGGCAGTGAGCATGATTACGGGTGTGTTTTTCTGCTTGCGCAGTTTTTTACAAACTTCAACACCATCCATTGTAGGTAGAGTCAAGTCCAAAATAATCAAGTCGTAGTTATTCTCCAACGCCATCTGAAGCCCAACTTCGCCATCCATCGCTTTTGACGTGGTATAAATCAAATCGTTAAGATGTATTTCCAGCAGTTTTATGATTTCCGGATCATCTTCTATAATAAGTATCTGTTTCATCTTGAATTATGATTACGAAAGAAGTTAAAAAGTATCACACAAATATCACGGGGAACTCAAAATAGATAAATAGCGTTTATTATTCGCTAAGCATCGTATCGGTTATGAAAACCAATGTTAGTCTAGTCGAAAAGGTCACAAAACCCTAACAAAATTTATTCTAAAGTTTACTTTTTTGTGACCTCACTGAATTTTGATAATGCTTGATTTGTAGAATATAAATCTTAAAAACATGAAAATGAAAAAGTTCAACTTTTTAAGCCTATTCCTCTTAGGCTTTGTATTAATGATTTCTTCTTGTAGTGAAGAAGAAAC
>CAZTLZ010000171.1:0-7458 GCA_964614665.1 uncultured Maribacter sp. | reverse complement strand
GGGTAGAATCTACATCCGAATTCATATCTCGAACCGTACTGTAAATATCCAACGCCTTATTTACTTCCGTTAATGCTGCATTATAGTCTGCCTGATACAAATATATTTTTGCCAATAGTCCAGCAGCACCCGCCTTTGAAGGCCTAAAACGCAATTCTTGTGAATTTAAATCGGGTAGATTCTGATAACTAACTGAAACATCCTGTATGATGTAATCATATACTTCTTGCACCGATGAGCGTGTATAATCTAAATCATCTAAGGCAATACCTTCACGAATGGGCACTCCTAAATCCGTGGCGGCCGTACTTGGGTCGTAGTGCAAACCATAAAGATTAACTAGGTTGAAATAAGCAAAAGCCCTATGTAATTTTGCTTCGGCAATAAGAGCATTTTTTTCACCCGCTGGGTCATCATCCAATTTCACCAAACCATCGATAAGAATGTTGGCACTATAAATTTGATTGTAATAGCTGTTCCATTCAGGATCATCACCAGCTGAATATATATTATCAGCAAAGGTATAGGCTGCTATTGAAGGTCTCTCCAAAGCCATGGCAATCCCCAAACTATCGGTTAGCTGCATATTATCCGTTGCATATAAAGCTTCGAAATGTGTTGCGGCGAAACCAATTGAAACTGAAAGCTGATCTGCTCCTTCGGTTTGATCCAGCAATAATCGAAAATCTTCTAGGTTGCTGGGTAAAATGAATCCCTTAGGTTGAAAATCTAAATAATTATCTCTTGTACAGGAACAAAAGACTAGAATTATTATAATAATTGGAATCTTTATTTTCATCTTTATTCTACTTATCTTATTGAACTTAATTTTATAAAACATCAGGCTGTACTACTTTTAAAAAGAAGCTCTTATTGAAAAACTGTAGGTGGGTATCAAAGGAATAAACGAATTATTGGGATCAACATTCCATTTATTAAAATTCCATACGTGTAAATTATTACCCTGAACGGATAAGGTTAAATTATTCATACCTAATTGATTCATAGCCAATTCATTTAGTGAATAACTTAATATGACCTCTTGAAGCACAATATTTGTAGCAGTATCAACAAATTTATCGGAGAATGTGTACTGGCCTATTTCTTCTCCTGTTGCAGCAAATAATTCTATAGAGTATGCTGGCGCAAATTTATCATCGAAGTCCGTTATCAAAGCAGGAACATCAGTGGTGTTTTCATCGCCCGATTGTTGCCATCTTTGTTCAAAATCTTGAAAAGTGGCTTCACTAGATTCCTCGCCTGGATTATACACATCTCCAAAGCGGAACACATGCCCAGCTTGAAAGGAGGCCAGCGTTCGCAAAGACCAGCCTTTGTATTTAAAATCATTTACCCAAGATCCATAATAAGGTGCTATTATGGTTCCTTCTATTTTCAATGCGTTCGGATCTTGAATTCTTGTTTGGTAATTTACAATATCATTGTTTTCATTTAAAAATTGGGCATACCCTCTATTATCTAGATTTGCATATTTATAGCTATGAAGCGTAAAAAGAGGTTGGTTTAACAGCGCCTGTGTACCATCTAAAAGCCCCACTAAATTTGTGCCGGGGTCAATGTTCAATGCAGTAACACGATTAGCATTATAACTAAAATTAAATCGGGTCTTGTATGAAAAAGCATTGGACTTAAAAGGATCAAGTGTCAAAGAAAGATCTACCCCTTCGTTTTTCAATTCTCCAATATTAAGCTTTGAACTCTCAATGCCTGAAGTTGGGTTCAGTAATTGATCTACAAAAAGATCCTCACTGTTTTTAATATAGTATTCAAAAGACCCAGATATGGCATTATTAAAAAGACCAAAGTCTATCCCTACATTTATGGCTCTAGTTCTTTCTAATCGTAGCGTAGGATTGGGTACAGTTCCTATAAAAGCAAAAGGAACATTTGGATAATTCCGTGAACTTGAATTTGACAATCCTGCTTTTAATAAAGGGCTAGTATCTAAATTTACATTACCATTGGTTCCATAAGTAACCCTTAAATCAAGGTTGTTAATATGCTCAGAGTTCATAAATGCTTCCCTATCTAAATTCCATTTAAGCCCTACGGAGTATAGTGGTATGTTCCTAAATTCGTCGGTTTGCCCAAATAAGTTGGTATCATCTAATCGTGTGCTACCGGTAAGGGTATATTTTTGATCATAGGTGTACGACAAATTAGCAAATGTTGAAATGAAACGATTTTCAATGAATTCAATTTCGGAAAGGTCAGATATAAAATCACTATCATCAGCAATTTGTTCATCAAATACTCTTGTATAATCGGGATTGATATAGGTTAGCGCCTGTTCATTATATCCATATCTAACAGATTGCCGTTGTTCAAATAACGTTTTTCTTACCTCATAACCTGCAAGCGCATTAATTTGATGTAAATCATCATTTAGGCTTTTATCAAAATTAAGTTGTGTTCTAAACGTATGGCTTGTCGTATTGTTATCTGAAAAGAATGCCATACTGCCCCTAGGTACAGGTTGTTCCAGTATTTGAATATCATCAAAATCACTTTGATCAAACTGCGTAAAATTATTGATTATCGATCTGTTTATATAGCTATTCTCATTGATGATATTTTCATTTCTATACGAAGCAGATTCATATTGATACCTCGCTTCAACGCTAAAGTCATTTGTTATATCATAGGTCAATGCGGTTTGTATTCGTGCGCTAAGGGTTTTATCACTATTGTTATTGTTATCAAAATCTTGCATAAGGTTATAGGTATAGGGTAAAAAACCATTATCAACCATAAAGCTAGATGCCTCTGGGCTAGCCCCCCCGACCATTGCCGCATAAGACCCATCTTCATTTAAAATAGACCCGGTAAGTGGATAGTTACGAATAAAATCTTCTGGAAAAATAGGACGAAATCCTTGAATAAAACTAGCTGAGGTTTCACTTAAAAAATATTCGTCTGGAATTAGTTTACTCCTTCCTATGGTCGTATTGATATTTGTTTTTAAACGAAGCCTATCTGTTAAATCAATACTATTATCGAGATTTAAGTTTAATTCGTCTGATTGTTCGCCTTTAAAATTACCTTCCTCTCCGTTATATAATAATGACATTCGGTAATTGCCATGTTCACCCCCACCAGATGCGGTAACCCCATATTGCTTTCTTACTTTTGGTCTAAGTAACAAACGGCTATACTCATCCCTAATATCAATATTTCGTAACGCATTTATTTGCTCTTGCTCTTGTGCTTCACTTATCAGACCGTTTTTACGTGCGCTCAGTATTCTGTCTAAAGGAGACAGTTGCGCTGTATTAGCCCCCCCTATAGATCCATCATCTACACTAAAAACATCTGATCTTAAACTTAATCCGTTATCATAAAAGGAAGTAGCATAGTCAATTTGAGTTGAAGATGACGCTAGCTTATTCTTTTTAAGATTAGGCTTTGAAGAAATGTAGGTGTTAAATGTAAATTCTATTTTAGGTTTCGAGTTTTCATTACCCTTTTTAGTCACAATAACAATAACCCCATTAGCTGCCCGTAGACCCCATATAGAAGCTGCAGCTGCATCTTTTAAAACCGTAATACTCTCTACGGTATTAGGGTCTATTGTTGATAAATCTCCCTCAATTGGAAAACCATCTAACACAATTAGCGGATTTTGGTTGGCGTTAATGGTACTCACCCCTCTAATGATTATTGGAGGGCCAGTACTAGCAGGGTTAAATTGAACACCTGCAACCTCACCATTTAATTGATCGGCAATATTGCCTACATTTTTTCTACTAAACAGGTCATTATCTACCTTACCAAAAGAACCTGAAGCTCTTTCTTCTGGTAGACTTTGATAACCCGTGCTTACCAACTCAACACCTTCAAGTTCAAATGAAGTAGGTGTCATATCCACCAAGTATTGGGTAATTTCGGGCTCTATAAGTATTTCAGCATTCAAAAAGCCTATATAACTGAATACCAGCACCTCACCTAATGCAGCATCAATAGAAAAATTGCCATCAAAGTCGGTAGACACACCACGTTGGGTACCTTTTACCAATACACTGACCCCTAATAAAGGAAAACCATCATTGTCAACCACAGTACCCGTAATCTTCTGCTGAACATTATCTTCTTTTACATCAATTTTAGGCAAACTATCACCATTTTCTTCTTTGGCTTTTTTCAACTTTAGAATAATCTGCCTGTCCAGAATCACAAATTCTATATTAGTGTTCCTGAACAAACCATAAAGAATTTTTTCTATGCGTTGTTTGGTAGCCACTACCGAAACTTTGCGTTCGAGATCGATATGATTATTGTTGTATAAAAAATTAAACCCTGATTGTTTTTCAATACGCTCGAAGACTTCACCCATAGGTTTATTTTCTAAATCAAGGGTTAGTATTGATTTTTGTGAATGTACTGTAGCATGCATTTGAAACATGACAGTAATGAGCAAGATAAAAGTGATTCGCATCTTTAAACTCAGCTTTGTAAAGCAGGGCGTATCATAAGATCCGCCTATACGCTTTTTTTTCATATTTTTGATTTGCTTTTAAGGTTATATCGTGACTTTATTGCTTACTGGGGGTATGTTGCCGCATATGCCCCAGTTTTTTATTTTGTAATTACTATCCGATTATCGCTCATGTCATAGTTAAACCCATAACTTTTACTGAAATAGGTCATAATCTGTTCTATGTTCTCTTGCCCGAAACGAGCCGTAAAACGCTCCTCGTTGATTTCAGGAATTTGATTTTCTATAATGATATTATGTTGACGTTCCAACATTTTTAATATCGTTTTAAAGGAGGTGCTGGTGAATACGATTTCGTTATCCATCCATGCCGTGAACCTGCCCACATCTACGGTTCTCTTTTGCATTGTATTCCCGGTTTTCTCATAAACCGTTTGCTCGTTAGGGACCAATAAAATTTGGTCTGTTGCGCTGCTCACCTGCACCGAACCTTCACGAAGCGTCGTGTAAATCCGTTGTTCGTCTCCGTAAGCATTTACATTAAACTCGGTACCCAACACCTCAATGGCCAAGTCTCCAGAATTGACGATAAAAGGATGTTCTGCATCTTTTGAAACTTTAAAAAAGGCCTCCCCCGTTAAAACAACTTCCCTATTTTCTTTACCTGTAAAAGAAACAGGATAGGTTAAACTGCTACCCGCATTTAAGGACACATGGGTGCCATCGGTAAGTGTTACCTCAAAATGTTTCCCATAAGGAACCTGCAAGGTGTTCTTGGCCGTTGTTGCCTTTGAGCTTTCGTAACGGAGCATCCCTTTGTCAACCGTTGCTATTCGATCTTGCCCATTACCGAGCAAACTATCCGTCATCGAAGCTTCTAAAGTTTTTTGACTACCGTTATCAAAAACAATCCGGACCATATTGTCATCGGTCACTTTTGGAGCATCGTCCGTGTTTGCCATCTTCCAGAATAAAACCAACCCTATAGGTATGGCTAAAACAGCCGCCCATTTATAGAACGGATATAAAACCCTAGTTTCCTGTTGGGGTAGATCATTTATTTTGGCCATGGTCTTGTCAAGAGCACTTTCTGTATCAAATTCGCGATTGGTGGCTTTCAATAGATAATCGTCTTGGATCAAATCTTTGAAAATTTGCGCATTTTCTTCTTCTTTTAGAAGTTCCATCAAAATATCCAGTTCATCTTCAGAGATGGTTTTTTTGAGATATTTATGGATCAGACCTAAAAATTCAGGAATCGGCATTTAATTTTCTTTATTTTATTATATGACGAATTCGTATTAAAAAACCCTTACCCTATTGTTATTTTTTTATACATTTCAGCAATATTTTTAAAAATAGCTTACCAAAGATGACTACAATGGAGTCTTTTTTTGAAAATGATGAAAAATTGATTGCCGCTATAAAAGCGAGTAACAAGCATGCTTATACCTTTTTATACAAAGCGTATTATAATAAATTGTGCGCCTATGTTTATTCTTTGAATGATGATGGAAAACAGGCAGAAGACATTGTTCAAGACGTACTTTTGAAATTTTGGGTCAAAAGAAAAGCAATCAAAATTAATTCTTCGCTCAATGCATTCCTTTACCGATCTGTACACAATGCCTATTTAGATACGTACAGAAAGGATCGACGAAAACATAAATTGATTGAAGAACTTCGGTTAGAAGCTGTTATGGAACTCGAAGAAAAAAATTATGAGGAAAAAGAAAAAAAAATAATACGCCTTCATCAAATAATTAATACGTTACCAAAAAAAAGGAGGGAAATTTTTATACTCAACAAGCTTAAGAATTTAAAATACCGTGAAATTGCCGAACTCCAGAAGATTTCTGTGCGTACAGTAGAGAGCCAAATTCGAAAAGCGATGCTTACCATTCGCAATTCTTCCCTGAATAATTACTTTTTTTAAAAAAAATAGCTTCCACATAATCCCTTTTCAATTTTCAGTTGTTTTATAAGAAACAATGCAGAAAATTGAAGCATGCCATTTAAAAATATATCGGAGATTCTTGAAAAATGGTTTTTGAATACCTCAAAAAACCAAAATGATGACTCAGTCAATCTTGATAAATTAATTCAGCATTGGCATGATGACACTCTTTTAGAACCCCTTGAAGATTTTGACAACATCAATGCGGATGATGCTTGGCAATCAATCTCTGAACAATTAGAAGAAAAATCCTCCTCCAAACCAAAAGTCAGATCTATACGCAGTATTATGAAGTATGCTGCAATATTTGTAATTGCAATGGGGCTATTGTTCGTTTTTAAAAATTCTCTTTGGAGTAATAAAAAAATACTGACAGAAAAAAACAGAATAGTTCTCACTGCGGGCAATGAAAGATCGATACTCTTAACCAATATTGATAAAACCCTATATGGCAACAACCGTAGACCTATTGCAAAAGGTAATTCTACGAGCCTCAACTATTACCAACAGGAAATTTGTAACGGACATCAAAAAATTGTTCACACCTTAAAGGTTCCTAATGGTAAGAACTTTAAAATCAAACTTTCCGATGGCACAACAGTATTCTGTGACGCAGGAACTTTGCTACGCTACCCAGTTCATTTTGAAGACTCAAAAACAAGGGAGGTTTATTTAGAAGGACAAGCGTTCTTTGATGTTACCAAGAAAAAAGGCGCACCTTTTATCGTAAAAACCCAAAATATGGACATTAAGGTTTTGGGAACAAAATTCAATGTGAGCGCTTACCTAGAAGATACCGAAATGACCACCGTATTGGCCGAGGGCTCTATACTCGCATTGCCTAAACAAAGCGCTGATTCAATACTCCTTCGACCAAAAGAGCATCTGAATTTTATAAAATCAAACCAAAGGACTACAGTTAGCACGGTAGACACAGATCCATATACAGCCTGGACATCAGGAAAATACATCTATAATCAATTGCCTTTCAATACCATCTTAAAATCCCTCGAAAGAAGATATGGAGTGAAAATCATAAATAAGA
>CAZTLZ010000170.1:6059-7462 GCA_964614665.1 uncultured Maribacter sp. | reverse complement strand
CTTTTTCGGGCACCCCCAAATGTATTTCAAGTCCTCCCAAATGGAAGTTTGTTCATCTAGAAACTTAAAAATAAGTTTTGGATTCCTTTTTTTGAACAAGGTTTCAAAAATGTGATAGCCATTGGCATTGTCTTTATACAGCACATCTAAAAATAACAGGTCATAAAACCAAAACCGATTTTTGAAGCTAAGTTGATGGAGAGGTTTTCCGGTTTTGACGAATTCCAATAAGGCAGGAACTTTTCTGGCAGTACTGGCAAAGGTATATCCGGTACTAGGTTTGGCCCAACCTCCTGCGGTGCCAATATATCGAATATTTGCTGAGTGGTGTTCTTGAAAATTATAACAGGTCATGGGTATGCTTCCCATTTCAGTTTCTTGGATTTCATAATCTGAGCAGTTCAAATCGTGATCCAGATAGTTTTTGATGGCATTTTCATATTCTTCTTTCTGAAGCAAATCTTTAGAAAATAAGGTGTATTCGACAAGCGCTTCATTCTCGGAAGTGGGTAAGACATACATAAAACGCGTATTTCCTTTCTGTTCGATGGAAAAATCCATATAAGTTATTTGATCTATATCAAAAACAGGTTTTTGAGTTTTTACAAACCATCCCACAAAATGCTGTTGTAAAACGGGAAACTTCTTTTGGCGCGTGGCCATTTCATAACTGAAAATACTGGTGAAGACTTTACTCCCAATATAAGTTTCTTGGGAAGTTGAAACTTTTACAACTTCTTCATTATCGATTACCTCCACAACCTGGGCTTGCTTGAAAACAAGTCTAGGATGAGCTTCAATCCGTTGTAAAAAGGATTGATAAAAATCAATGCCACGCACCATTTTATATACATACGGACTGATATTGAAGCGTTTTGAAAATTGCTTCCCACTAAAATAAATATGATTCCAATTTTTATGGACGATGGAATCGAATTGTCCTTCTCCCTTTTCCCAAAAACACCAAGTGCGGTCATTGGTTTTTTTGGGGTCCTTATCCAATAGTAAAACGGACTTGTCAGAAAAAAAATCATCGTTAATCATGGCATCTGCCAAGATGAGGCCCGCAGCTCCTGCACCAATAATTATGTAGTCGTAACGGGAAGAATTATCCAAGATGGAGATTGCATTTATTCCTTCAAAAATAAGTATTAATACTAGTTCAATCGATACCGTAGCCCGAGGAAACCACGAATGCCTTGATTGGGGCCATACACATACGATGGGTCAAAAGTAAGCGCGTTGGGATTGTTAGCGGTGGAAACTACATTACCAGTAGTGTCGAAGACAACATTCTTATCAAATGGGTCGTTGGCGCGAGCAATGATAAAGGGATTGCCACGATTCGGCGTCCAATCTAAAAGGTTTTTAATGCCGCCGTAGAATTCAAAATTATCGAGACC
>CAZTLZ010000170.1:0-5959 GCA_964614665.1 uncultured Maribacter sp. | reverse complement strand
GCGTCCAATCTAAAAGGTTTTTAATGCCGCCGTAGAATTCAAAATTATCGAGACCTTTATAAGTGAATTGTACATTTTGAATACTCCAGACAGGGGAATAATCACTACGAGGGTCATTTTCGCCAAGTGTTGGTAACCGCATTGGCCCGTATAGGTTTCCGGTGTAATCCACACTTAATTTTATGCCTTGAAAGTTGTGCCCGAAATTCCAGGTCCCCGTATAACTCTCGGTTAATATTTGACGGCTTGAAATTCCATTTTCCGTTTGACGCACATCTTGAAAAGTAGCACCTAATAGAAACTTGAACCCAGATGGAAAAACTACATCGATATTGGCACTTACTCCTTGAGAAATAGATTTTCCATTTAAATTATCATAGATGATCTGATTGGGGTTTGTATCGTAATCAGGTAGAATGGCGTTACTGAAATTGGTATAGAACAGCGAAGCATCTATACTCGCAAATGTGCCATTGTGCGCATAGATTTTTTTTAGATAATTCAAATTCACGTTGAAAGAACGTTCAGGTTTTAGTTCTTCGGTAACTAGTACGTCTCGAGCCCCGGTAAGGGCTGCATGCTCTTCGGTAAATAAGTTTACCACGCGGAAACCGGTTCCTGCATTCAAACGAAGAATGTCGTTATCGGTCATTTTCCAACGGTAAGCCGTTCTCGGCGTAAAGATATTTCCATGTCTTTTGTCATAGTCATAACGCATGCCTAGTAGTAGCGAATGCTTTTGCGCCAGGCTAACTTCATCTTGTACGAATAAGCTGGGAATAACAACTTCATCAGCTGTAACCGTTGCCGCTGTGTTATCATCGTAAAAGTTGTAGCGCAGCGCACTACCTATTAGTAAATCGTGGCCTCCAGATTTTTTATCCCAAGTCAACTGGGTAAAACCAATACGTTGGTCGGCCAAATATGGCACGTTGCCATAGACTGAATTTTGCGAGTGGTCGTTATAGGAAAAGGATAAAAGTAATTTTTCTTTAGTAGGTAGTTGGTATTTGCCCAATACTTCCCAACGTCGTGTATAGATACTTTCACCATAGATTTCGTCACCGCCTCTGAACTTAGGCGTCCACTGCAATTCACCTCCCCATCTATCCTCATAAAAGAAGCGGCCTGCCAAAGATAAAATGCGATTGTCCTTTCGTTGGAAATTCCATTTTTGGAAAACCGAGATACGGTCTTGCAGTGTTAAATCAGTAAAATTATCACCATTGTTATCAATCAATTCATCATAATTGAAATAATTGACGCCTAATAATATATCCGTTTTCTTTCCGATATCGATTTTAGCTCCTACATCTAAATTATACTCTCCCCAACCGGTTAAAAAGGCATCTGCGGCAAAATCAGGAGCTTCCAAAGTCTTTTTCGTAATTACATTAATAAGTCCGCCGACAGCTTCGCTTCCATATAAACTAGAAGCAGGGCCTTTCACAATTTCGATTTGCTCAATGAGTGAGTTTGGAATACCCGATAGACCATAAACAGTACCTAGCCCACTAACTATTGGCATACCGTCAATTAGAACCAGGGTGTACGGCCCTTCTAATCCGTTGATGTGAATGTCGCCAGTGTTACAAACATTGCAGTTAATTTGTGGGCGAACGCCGTTTACATTTTGCAGAGCTTCAAAAATGTTCGCGGTGGGATTCTTTTTTAAAAAGGTCGGACTATAGACCTCTACCGGTACAGGACTGTTTGAACGACTTACTGCTTTCAAGGTACCCGTAACGACCATTTCCTCCAATTCTTCAGAAACAGCAGTCAATAGAATCGAAACACCTAATTTCTCATTTGCAGCAATGGAAATGTTTTTTGAAAAGTCACGATATCCTAAGACAGTGACTTTGAGTTTGTACTTTCCGGTTGGCACATGCTTTAAAACGTACTTGCCATCCTCATCAGAGGATGTTCCTATAGTGGTTCCCTCCAAATAAACATTTGCAAAGGCAAGGGGTGCCACTTCATCAGTAATAACCCCATGAATTCCCCCATTTTGGCCATGAGTAGAAAAAAAGGCAAAACAAAACAGATTTAGAAAGAGGTATAAACTATTTTTATTTCTTGACATTTTTGGTGTTCAAAAATAAATATTAGACAAATCTAAATATTTGTTTTTGCATATAAAAATGTATTTTTGCATAGCTTACAACTTTATGACACTTTCAGAAGAGGACTATATCAAAGCGATTTACCACCTAGGCAAAGGGGAAAACATCACTGTCTCTACCAATGCCGTAGCGGAACAAATGGAAACAAAGCCCTCTTCCGTGACCGATATGGTCAAGAAGCTTTCGGAAAAAGGAGTGGTCAACTATAAACCATATAAAGGAGTAAGCCTTACAGAA
Source organism: uncultured Maribacter sp. (assembly GCA_964614665.1). Lineage (GTDB taxonomy): Bacteria > Bacteroidota > Bacteroidia > Flavobacteriales > Flavobacteriaceae > Maribacter_C. Next base: position 3,596 of record CAZTLZ010000170.1, on the reverse strand, counting down.
TACGGACAAAAAATTGCACTCTCCTTGGTTCGAAAACATCGTCTTTGGGAAGTTTTTCTAGTGGAAAGACTTGATTTTTCATGGGATGAGGTGCATGAAGTGGCCGAACAGCTCGAACATATAAAAAGTGAAAAGTTGGTAGATCAGTTGGACAAACACCTTGGGTTTCCTCAGGTTGACCCACATGGTGATCCTATTCCATCGAAAAAAGGAGAATTCAAAAAGGCCATTAAAAAGTTGCTGAACGAGGTGCCAATTGGTACGAGCGGTATTTGTGTAGGTGTAAAAGACTCTTCTCCACCCTTTTTGAAGTTCTTGGATAAAAACAAAATTGCTTTGGGCGATACTATTTTAGTACTTGATAAGGAGGAATTCGACGGCTCGCTTGATATAAAAATAAAAGAAAATGAAATTCATATTTCTAGCCAGATTGCAACAAACCTATATCTTAAAATAACAGAATAACATGCAACAAGTAATCGATTATTTTGAGTCTATAAACCCCATATTGGCTGCATTTTATGCCACGTTGTTCACATGGGGATTAACAGCTGCCGGGGCGGCCCTGGTATTTTTATTCAAGAACCCCAAGCGTTCCGTTATGGACGGTATGCTTGGTTTTACCGGAGGTGTTATGGTTGCGGCAAGTTTTTGGAGTCTACTGGCACCAGGAATTGAGATGAGTCCTGGTGAAGGGTTTGTAAAAGTGATTCCTGCAGCGGTAGGGTTTTTACTTGGCGCTCTTTTTCTTTTTGGATTGGACAAGATATTACCCCATTTGCATATCAATTTTAAGGAAGGGGAAGCAGAGGGGATCAAAACGCCTTGGCATAAGACAACTTTGTTGACATTGGCGATTACGCTGCATAATATTCCAGAGGGTTTGGCGGTGGGCGTGCTTTTTGGTGGTGTAGCAGCGGGCTTTGATGGCGCAACGATTGGGGGGGCGGTTGCCTTGGCGCTAGGTATCGGGTTACAAAATTTTCCCGAAGGCTTTGCAGTCTCCATGCCCTTACGAAGGCAAGGGCTAAGCAGAGGAAGAAGCTTTATGTACGGTCAGGCCTCGGCAATAGTAGAGCCAATTGCCGCAGTTATTGGAGCTTGGGCGGTTATTACTTTTCAGCCCATTTTACCTTATGCGCTTTCTTTTGCTGCCGGTGCTATGATTTTTGTAGTGGTAGAAGAAGTAATTCCTGAAACCCAACAAGACAAGCATTCCGATATTGCCGTAATGGGCTTTATTGCCGGTTTTATTGTGATGATGTCTTTGGATGTAGGTCTGGGGTAAGTCCCTGAAGGCCTAATTGGGGCGCAGGTTTCTTTTTTTTAGGAAGCTAAATTCTCAACAAGGCGGGAGGGGGGTATTTTCAAACATTCACGCCAAACAAATAGCCCACCAATGCGGTCAATCCCATGGCGACGGTTCCCCAAAAGGTAATTCTCAGAACGGCTTTACCTATGCTAGACCCTCCTGCTTTGGCAGCCATTGCTCCTAAAAGAACTAGAAAAATAATAGAAAAACCATAAAGGTAATATTCCAGATTTTCCAATGGTAAAAAAACAGCAACCAATAGAGGTAGCGCCCCACCTACCGTAAATGCTGCACCCGAAGCCAAAGCCGCCTGTATCGGATTCGCTTGACTTATTTCATTAATGCCCAATTCATCCCTAACATGTGCCCCTAAAACATCGTACTCGGTCAACTCCTCTGCTACCAGTTGCGCTGTTTCTTTTTTTAAACCTCTTTCCTCATAAATTTGGGCCAGACGCTGAAGTTCAATTTCGGGCATTTCCTCCAGCTCTTGTTTTTCCCGTTCTATATCGGCTTTTTCAACATCTGTTTGAGAACTCACTGAAACATATTCTCCTGCAGCCATGGACAAAGCACCGGCAACCAAACCGGCCACTGTTGCTAATACTACAGGTTCTTTCACTGTACTTGCGGCAGCAACGCCTATGGCGATGCTTGCGGTAGATAAAATGCCGTCATTAGCGCCAAGAACAGCTGCTCTTAACCAATTACTTCGATGTATGTAATGATTGTCTAAGTAATCATCCAAACCCTCTTTGTTTTCAGTCATACTTTATGATTTGATATTACAACTTATTCCTCTAAAACATCAAAAGCTCCTTTCGTCAAAAAGGTATCCCCATCCGAGAGTGCTTCGGCAATTATAATTTCAGTAAACCCATCCGCGGTGTGTCCGGGTTGCACCTCTAGTTGTTCAAAGGTATACCCTGTATCCCGAGTTGCGATGGTCCGAAGTACATAAAATTTTCCTTCTTCTTCAATAATGGCTTCTGATGGCAAGGCTTTTGAAGAAGTGTTTTCGGTGACTATTACCGCATCAACGAACATACCTGTCAAGAAATTGTTCGCTCCTTCTTCATGTAAATGCCCATGTACATTAATGGTTCGGTTTTCGCCTATGGAAGTCCCGATCAAGTGAACTTCGGCTCCAAAGGTCTCTTCCGATGCTTCGGGAATACGGAATTGAATAGATTGCCCTTTTTTGACTTTCATAATATCTTTTTCAAACACCGAAAGTTCTAAATGGATATGATCATTGTCGATGATTTCCAATATTGGCGTTGCCGGAGACACATAAGTGCCTTTCGTAACGTTCATTTGGGTAATGCTACCGCTAATAGGCGCGAAAATCGATGCCGTTGAACTGATATTGCCTTGTTCTACCTGAGTGGTTGAAATATTGAGCATCGTCAGTTGTTTTTTGAGTCCGTTGTATCGAGCATTGGCCGTTTTGAATTCACTTTCCGCTTTTAGAAAACTTTTTTGAGAACTGATGTTTTCTTCACGTAGGGTTTTTTGGCGGTTGTATTCTGATTCTAGGTAAGCGAGTTGCTGTTTAACTTCCATATAGTTTTGCTGAAGGGTAACGAATTCCGGGTTTTCGATGGTAACCAACCTTTGTCCCTTTTTTACCGCATCGCCAATAATCAAAGGTGTTCTTTTGATATATCCGCCCATTGTTGCGCTTACCACAGCACGGTTTTCGGGAGGGACATCAATTATACCATTGGTTTGTATGGTAACAGGAAACGACTTTTCTTCGAGACTTCCTAATACCATACCGTTGCTGTTGAATTGTTCCTTGGTAATGGTAATAGTACCATCAGAGGTTTCTGTTTCAATTGATGAGGTTTCGGCGTTTTTTTTCTCTCCACAACTAACTAGAAACAAGACTTGTGTCGCTAGGACCGTACAGATTATTTTTTTCATGTTTTTATATTTTATACTTGCTTTTGACATATTCTGATTCATAAACTGAGGTAATTGAGTTGAATTACGATTTGGTTATAGTTATTTAGATTATCTAACCTGTCAAGCAGAATATCATTAGCGTTCTCAACACTTTGGATGTATTGGAAAAAATCGATTTCACCATTTCTAAAACTAAGGTTAGCAGTTTTTAGAATTTCTTCCGATAGTTCGCTACCCTCTTCTTCATAATAATCTAAGACCTTCGTATATTTTTCATATTGTGTCTGCAACTCCATGTAATGAGCGTTTAGACGGACCTCATATTCTTTAGATTGTTCAACGGCAATTTCTTCCGCAATTTTGGAAGCCTTAA
>CAZTLZ010000169.1:0-7511 GCA_964614665.1 uncultured Maribacter sp. | reverse complement strand
TTGCCGTGAAGTTTGGGTTTCCCATCCTCGTCTAAATTGACCATGATAATGTTATCAACAGTTACAATGGTTTCCCGGGTCATTTTGTTTCGTACCTCGCAGTTCAAATTCAGCGACGTTTTTCCAAATTTGACCACTTCTATGCCTATCTCGACGATATCACCTTGAACCGCGCTGCTCATAAAGTTGATTTCAGACATATATTTGGTAACCACTCGTTTGTTTTCTAGCTGTATGATACTATAAAGGGCCGCTTCCTCATCGACCCAAGCCAATACTTTGCCACCAAAAAGAGTTTGGTTTGCGTTCAAATCTTCTGGTTTTACCCATTTTCGTGAATGAAATCTCATTTGCTTCGTATTTACATCGCAAAATTATGGAAGAAAAGAATACTAAAACAGGGTTGGGCCAGAATCATGTAACGTTTTAGGGATTTTGAGATCACATCCAAGTTTCTCATTCAATTCGTTAATAAATCGAACAGATAATAATGGAGATTCTAATTCCATGTTCTGATGTACGAAGAAATGAATATTTCTCAATCCCTTTTGAATCCAGTCCTGCAATTTTAATACCCAGTCCTCAATTCTGTCATAATCTGTGGGGTGGTTGGCGCCAACATAACGAATAAAGGCCTCATTGTTGGTCAATCTCATATGCATTAAATCACGGCGGCCTGCTGTATCAACTAAAATATTCGAAACATTGTTTTCCTCTAACAAGTGATAGAGTTCTTGTGCAACTTTCGCATCATTGAACCAATCAGTGTGGCGAAACTCCATGGCCAATTGAAACTCTTTTGGCCAATATTCAACAAAACGCACTACTCTGTCCCAATTTTTAGGTCCGAAATTGTTATGCAATTGCAAAAAAATAGTTCCAAGCTTGTCTTTCAAATTGGACGTAGTAGTTAGATATTCATCTAAAACAGGATAGGCTTCGTCATTTAGTCTTCTTAGATGACTTACGTTTTGAACTATTTTAGGAAAGAACTTGAAATTAGCTGGGGTCTTATCGTACCATTTTTGGTAGGTTTCGGCAGGGAAAATCCGGTAAAAGGTGGCGTTTAGCTCAATACAATTAAACTGAGTGGAATAGTAAGCGAGTTCATCTCTAGTACCACGGGGATAGAAATTCTTTAAATCTTGTTTATTCCATTTGGCACACCCTACATAAATACTAGGGGTTCCACCTTCCTTCTCTGTGGTGAGTACCACCTCTGTATCTGGATGATCCTTTGGGATTGTAAAATCAATAAGTTCTGGCTGCTCTACCTTTCCAAATTTCATTATTAAATGTTTATTTAAAAATAATGATTCGTAACTAAATGGGCACAAGTTGAACTTAGGAATTTGCAATAATAGTAAGCCCCCGCTACTTCCTTATTTCATATTTTCTCTTGTTCATAAACTGGTTAAAAACTAAAAAAAGAGCATAAATAGTACGCAATGGTAATTCCTACCTTTATAAAAAAGAAAGGTTATGAACGAACGGTCCCACAGTCTTTTGAAAATTCGTCCACAAATTCATTCCGCTACAGTAACCGATTTTATGAGTGATGACGAACGCTTCCAAAATCAAACACTACGACCAATAATCAAGTTACAGAATCAACTTTTGTTGGACGTGTTTCAAAACTACATCACCAAACGAAAAAATCATTTTTACCAATTAACCCTTGAAAAACGTATGGACTATGTCACCCATGCCATTCAGAAAGATTTAAAGTTCCGAAATTCATTGAAGGGTATCGTTATTGGCCAGTTCACCGTAGAGGAATATGAAATGTATATTCAAAACTCTTCGTCATTGAACAAACGTATGATGAATATCACCATCAAAAGGCTTCAAGATCAAATACAGTATTTCGAAAAAGAGGTACTAGTCTAGGAGTGACTCCCCATTCAAATTTGTGGTTAAAATATCGCTCATAAGATTAAAAAATGGTCGGATTGCCTTGAAACGTGCGCTTACATCATCAAAGAAGCCATCAGCGACTACTTCCGTATCGGAAAACTCATGAGTGAAAATGTATGCTTTTTTACGAATAAGGTCAATGTTGGGGTGTTCTTTGTCAAACCCTTTAGGGGCAGTCTTTAACTCCTCCCCTTTCAATTCTCCCCATGCTTTCTTAAATGATTTGTCAGCGGTGATTTTATTGAATTCCGTTACATCCAATTCTAGTTCCTTTCTAATTCGCAACAAATCTTCTTTCTCTGGTTGCCAAAAACCACAAGCCATAAAACTCTCTCCACCCGGTCTGATGCGCAAATAATAGCCTCCGCGGAGGCGAGCACCTAAACGCGAGAAAGAACCGGCAAAATGATGCTGATAAGGGGTTTTGTCTTTAGAGAAACGAACATCCCTATAAATGCGGAACATCTTTAGCTTCTCTATTTCATCATGGGTGTTGAGCTCATCTTTTAGGCTACCATAAAATCCTTTGACATCTGCCTCAATCGATTTGAACTCCTTTTTATGTTCAGTGAACCATTCTCGATTGTTGTTCTTTTTTAAACGATTGAGAAATTCGATCACCTCATTTGTAATCAGTGGTTTTGGCATACGACTCAGATTTAGAAATAGAAACTCTAAGATAGTTTAAAATTTCATTTCCATCCATGGCAATTTTTAAGCTAACCTTAACCTTTTAAATCTATAGACTAAACGGTAAAAAAGTATTTTTGATTCTTTAACGCAACCTTCATGGATAAAAAGAAAATTGTAAATCAGATAATTCAACATAAAAAACAACCAAACCTACGGTATCGGTTAAAAGAAAGAACCGAAGTTTTCACAAATCTGTTATTCTATACCTTATTTGATAGTGATACTGAGGTAGAAAGTAACCTGGGCGTATTGGAATCTGAATTTGATTTCTTAGTCGATTTGGCGTGTTGGGACACTGAAAAGCCCTGTAAGAAGCTTTGGGAAAATTATGTACAGAAACTACCGAACATTTTACAAAAGTTGAACCTTGATGCAGAGGCAACTGTGGAATGTGATCCTGCGTCACTATCGATAGAAGAGGTTTATATGGCATATCCGGGTTTCTATGCAATCGCTATATACCGATTGGCCCATGAGCTCTGCAAGGTAGGCTTTCCTCTAGTGCCGAGATTAATGACAGAATACGCCCACCGGCAAACTGGGGTTGACATCAATCCTGGGGCGCAAATTGGTGATTCATTTCATATCGACCATGGTACAGGGGTTGTCATTGGTGAGACCGCTATTATAAAAAATAATGTAAAAATATACCAAGGTGTTACTTTAGGAGGGTTGTTCGTTGCCAAAAATCTTCAAAAAACAAAACGTCATCCAACTATTGAAAACAACGTTACTATTTACGCAAACGCAACTATTCTAGGAGGAGAGACCGTTATTGGTGAAAATACTGTTATTGGTGGAAATTCATGGTTGACCAAATCCGTACCTTCGAATTCAACTGTGTTTCATACACCTGAAATCAAAATCAAACCTATTTCGCATGTCTCATGATATCTTAAATCTAATTGGGAATACCCCCTTGGTAGAATCACGTAAATTGAATACCAATTCGAATGTGAAATTGCTTTTTAAGCTGGAGGGTCAAAACCCCGGTGGAAGTGTAAAGGACCGGGCAGCTTTTAATATGATAACAAGTGGTTTGGAACGTGGTGATTTTAATACAGCTTCAAAGCTCATAGAAGCCACAAGTGGAAATACTGGAATCTCTCTAGCCATGATTGCAAGTAGTTATGGTCTGAACATGGAGTTGGTCATGCCTGAGAATTCTACCATCGAACGCATACAGACTATGCGGGCTTATGGAGCAAAAGTAACCCTTACCCCTGCAGATAAAGGTATTGAGGGAGCTCGTGATTATGCTCAAAACAAGGTTGAAGAAGGAGGTTTCACAATGATGAATCAATTTGCCAATGATGATAACTGGATGGCACATTATAAAACAACCGGACCAGAAATATGGGCCGATACAGAGGGAGAAATCACCCACTTCGTATCGGCAATGGGCACAACGGGAACCGTTATGGGAACTTCAACCTATCTCAAAGAGCAAAACAGAGAAGTACAGATCGTAGGTGTACAGCCTACGGATGGTTCAAAAATTCCAGGTATTCGAAAATGGCCTGAAGAGTATTTGCCCAAGATATTTGATGCCCAAAAAGTGGATCAAGTTCTAGAAGTTAGTCAGGTAGAAGCTGAAACCATGGCTAAAAAATTAGCCGAAGAAGAAGGCATCTTTTCCGGTGTGAGTAGTGGTGGCGCCGCTGCTGCGGCCTTACGATTGGCCAGTACCTTAAAGAGTGGGGTAATCGTTTCTATTATCTGTGACCGTGGAGACCGTTACCTGTCCTCAGGGCTTTTTGATTAGCAATATCAACTTTATGTTCTCGCCTTGGCAACTTTTGATGTGTGTTTAACATCGATACTTGAACCCTCAAGATTGACTTGCTTTGGCCTAGTGGTAATTATTTCTTCAAGTATTTTATGATACGATTCAAAGGTATTCAGGTTTTTATGGCCCCCTCCGATAATCGAATGCAAGGTGGTCAGCTTTGGTTTGATTTTCGACAATTTAAGACTCGTTTTAAACGGTATCAATTTGTCATCTGTACCATGCAAAATGTGAATCGGACACTGTACGTATTGAAGCCATTTATAGGTAGGCATAGGAAATTTGATGAGAATGGAAAGCGGCATAAAGGGTATGTAACGCTTGGCTACCTTACTCAAACTATAATAAGGCGCATCTAGAATAAGCATTCTAGGTTGGTTCATCGATGCCAACTTCGTGGCAAAGCCTGAACCTAATGATCTTCCATATAAAATGATATATTTTTCAGCAACATTTTCCTTGATCTTATTATAGATTACCTGTAAATCACGCTTCACCGCTTTTTGGGTCCGCTTGCCAGTGCTCTTTCCAAAGCCACGATAATCTATCATGACCACATCGTAATCGTGTCTTGTGAAATCTACGGCAAATTTACCCCAGCCTTTAATGCTTTTGGAATTTCCTTTGAGATAAAACACTACTCCCTTCGGATTTTGGGTTTTAAATCTCAATCCATTAATAATAGCCCCATCACGTGTTTCAACATTGTACTCTTCAATTTCCTGATTGTCGTAATGAAAATTAAAATCCTTTGGGAGTTTTTCTGGCTTAAACAACAAATAATCCTGCAAAAAAAATAGCAGCACGCTGATGGCAAGATAAATTGCCAAGATCATTAAAAGTATGTACACCCAATAAGGCATTCTGCTTCGTTTAGCAACAAAATACGAAAATATTCTAGGTTAATTCAGAACACATGGATATTCTACCTGAAATGAGCTAGTAATCAACTGAATTTCAGTTTGTTCAAAAGCAATCCGGAGCCCGGTGCTACATAAGTAAGCTGTACAGCATTGTCCACTGCAAGCGACTCTTTAATATCAGAGATCGACAATTGTCCTCTCCCTAGCTGAATCAAGGCCCCCATAATCATTCTTACTTGATATCTCATAAAACCCGCAGCTTGAATATGCAAAGCATAGCTATCTTCCGGAAAGAAATTTGCTTCTAGAATAGTGTTCTTACGCACTTCACAACTTTCAACCTTCCTAAATGATTTTGTGTTCTCTTGAATTCTCGATGTATAGGCAGAAAAATCATGTTCCCCTTCAAATAACCTGGCCGCCTGCTTCATCAGGTCAATATTAAGTTCCTCAATGATATTCGTCAAAAAGGGAGCACAGAAGGGATGATTCTTTTCCCCAAATGAAAATAAATACACATATTCCTTCATTTTGCTACTCCGTATGATATTGAAATCCTCGGTGATTTCGGATAACTCTAACACCCTTATATCCTGGGGAAGGTTCTTGTTGAAGTCATTTAAAAATAATCGTACATCTGAAATTGGTTCATCCCAAATAAAAAGCTCAAAAGCTCCATTTAAAGCAGAAACTTTTGCATCAGTACGACCTGCACCTAGGATTTTTAACTTTCTATCAGGTAGTACAAACTTCAGGGTTTTTAAAATCATTTGTTCAACGGTCTTTTGATTTGGTTGTTTCTGCCATCCGCTATAGCGAAACCCCAAAAACTGTATTCTGACCAAATAACAAAAACGTGCTTTTTGCATTAGATTAAGTTTAACCTCAAAAATATAGTATAGCTTAGAATATAGAGAGCCATGTACTAGAAAATGTCTTATCAAACGAACCAACGCGATTTTTTCGTAATTTAAGCTTTCAACCAACTAAAATAAATACGATGAGCAACGAAGTAAAAGTAAAACCATCAACTTGGTTTTGGGTTTTGGGAATATTGGCATTATTATGGAACCTAATGGGAGTATCCGCATATCTCATGGATGCTTACATGAAAGACGAGACCATGGCCGCATTTTCCGAGGCCCAGAAGGCAATTTTCATAAATCAACCCATGTGGCTAACAGCGGCCTACGCAATAGCCGTTTTCGGTGGAACTTTGGGGTGTATCGGTTTGCTTCTTAGAAAAAAATGGGCGACTCCACTTTTTTTAGTTTCGTTGTTAGCCGTATTGGCTAGAACCTGCTACTATTTCTTCATGACCAATTCGACCGAGGTTTTTGATATGGTTCAGGGCACTATTTTGCCCATAGCTGTGATAATAATAGCCGCTCTTTTATACATATTCTCAAGGATTGCTACAGAACGTAGGTGGATAGTCTGAGTCCTGTTGAAAGTCAATTTTGTGGTAAGTCGCATACTTCTCACCACATATTTTCGTGGTTACCCAACATTAAATGCGCTTCATCGATTATTTTAAATAAACGTAATACACAATCGTTCTACATAGCAGAATTGGTTCCCCAAAGTCTTGAAACCTATTTATTATGAAGGCTATTTTAAAAATATTCACTTTAAAGCGCAGTTACATTCTATCTGCTCTCGTAATTCTATTGCTGGTCATTTTCAACTTTTATGGGCCATATACAGGTAAGTTCTACTTTTTTAAACTGGACAACTATATTTTCCCAGTTTTGACCTTAGTACACATTGTGTATCTATATGTGCTATGGTTCAAAATCAAAGAAGATGAATTGACAGATCCCCAGATGCGAAACCTAGAGTATGCACTATACGTAATCTCAATAGTATATGCCTACAAAGCCTTTGAGAGTGTTTATATTTTAATGACTTATAGCGATTATGAAAATCATTTATTACCGACTGCATTTTTATTTATCGGTATTGTATTAGTACTACTGCATCTACTGTTTTTAGGATTAACATTATTGATGTTTCGATACCGCAAAGACAGAGTCGGAAATTACAAATTTAGCGACATGGATCACATCGATTCGTGGGAATAAAAATATACGGCGTTATGTTATGGCAAATAAAAAGCCTTGACCACTTGGTCAAGGCTTTTTTACTTAAAAAATTTATCCTTATTAGTTCTCTTCAATACTAATCGTTACTAAGTTGTATCCTCCTCTAAGATCAGGATGCCCTGCAACACCCTCATAAGAATGTAT
>CAZTLZ010000168.1:0-7526 GCA_964614665.1 uncultured Maribacter sp. | reverse complement strand
ATCAAATTCGTCATAGATGGTTTTGTCTCCTAAATTCTCAAAGAAACTACCCGAGCCATATTTTACATCATAGTTTGCTCTGTCTACTTTTAGAGTGGCAGTCGCTTTGCTTCCGTAAATGGATACAGCAAAGGTAACAGGTTTTGTGATACCTTTTATGGTCAAGTCACCTGTAACTTCATAAGAATTTTTGCCAGAAGCCTTAACATCTGTAAAAACCAATTTTGCTGTTGGGTGTGTTTCAACACCAAAGAAATCATCTGATTTTAGATGTCCCTCTAACTTTCCTTTGTACTCACCTTCCAAATCCGTAGAAACCAAGGTTGGCATATCAACTTCAAATTCCCCACCTGATAATTTGTCACCGTCAAACATTAAAGCTCCCGATTTCAAATTAACGGTACCCGTATGTGACCCGGTTACTTTATAAGCTTTCCAAGTGACTTTGCTTGTTTCGGTATTTACATCTTTTTTTTCACCGTCTATCGGCGTTGTTGCTGTTGCTGTTGCTCCAAATACCATAGCTAATGCTAAACTCAATACTGTCTTTTTCATGGTTTTAATTTAATTGTAATTAATAATTAGTGTTTCTATTTAAAATTTATTGAACAAAATGTTCAGTTGTTCCAATTCTTTTTTCGAGATATTTTTTAGGATGATTTTTTCCGCTTCATTCATAGCCACATCCATTTTCTTTAACACTTTTTTTCCTTCAGTAGTAATGCGGATCTCTACCTTTCTTCGGTTTGAAGGACATGTTATCCGGTTTACAAACCCTTTTAATATCAGTTTATCAACTAAGCGTGTCGTGTTGCTCATCTTGGTGACCATTCTATCATTTAATGTAGAAAGGTTTGCCGGTTTTCCGTTTTGTCCTCGTAAAATCCGCAGTACATTAAACTGTTGAGCGGATACCTCAAAAGGTTTTAGAGCCCTTGCAACAACCTCATTAATTTTATTATTGACCAACACAAAATGAATAATAGTCCGTTTCTCTAACGGAATTTTCTTCTGGGTTTTTATGACTTGTTCAACATTCATGTTGCTACAACAATTGTATATACAAATGTATGTCTAATTTTCTCTTTCTTGATAAGTAGTTCCACAAATTTTTGTTAAAAATGGTATATGGTAAATTCGATAAGGAAATTGTATTTTTGTCGGTATCAAATTAACTAGATTCCTGCGCTTGTAGGAATGACACTAAATTTCATTTCGTTATGGCGGATTTATCGCAAGAAGAGTGGACTGAGCAATTGCAGAATGATGAGAACGCTTGCATCTTAGATGTAAGAACTGATGATGAGGTGGCCGAAGGTTATATTCCTAAAGCTAATCACATCGATATTTATTTGGGTCAAGGTTTTATAGATGAACTGGAGAAACTGGATAAAAGTAAAAACTATTATGTCTATTGCCGTAGCGGTAACCGAAGCGGTCAAGCTTGTGCCATTATGAATAGTATTGGTTTTGAAAATGCCTTTAACTTAGAAGGTGGTTTTATGAATTGGGAAGGAGAAGTCTCAGAATAGAGGACGTATTCATATACGGATTTTTCTTACGTTTAATTTTTTCCTTTTATTTTCGCGCGACTGCAACCTAAGTTTATAATGCGCGAAGATTTACTTCATTTTATCTGGAAGTACAAAAAAATGCAATTGGCAGATTTGACTACTTCAAAAAAGGAATCCGTTTCCATACTAGAATTCGGAACCCACAATCATTTGGCTGGGCCAGATTTTTTTAATTCAAGGATTAATATTGACGGACAACTTTGGGCTGGCAATGTGGAAATCCATATCAAATCATCTGACTGGTATGCACATCGTCATGAAGAAGATTCAAACTATGACAATGTAATTCTTCACGTGGTGTGGGAAGACGATGCTTCAATTTTCAGAAAAGATGGTTCAGAGATTCCTACCTTGGAACTAAAGAACTATGTTTCCCAAGAACTTTTGACGGTGTACCAAAACCTTCTCTATAAGAAAAAATACAATTTTATCAATTGTGAGACTTCCATCTCTGATGTTAAGAACTTCATAGTTCAAAACTGGTTAGAGCGATTGTATTTTGAACGTTTGGAGCGCAAGTCTGAATTAATATTCGATTTGCTTGTAAAATCGAAAAATAACTGGGAACAAGTTCTTTATACCATGTTGTTTAAAAATTTCGGACTCAAAATTAACGGTGAGGCTTTCTTGAGCCTAGCCAATGCCCTCGACTTTGAGATAGTTCGAAAACTTCAGCCGAGTATTGATCAACTGGAGAGCGCATTTTTTGGAATGTCACAATTATTGAAGGATGACACTATAGTGGATACCTACTATTTGTCGTTGAAAAAGGAGTTCGAGTTTTTGGAGCATAAATTTGATTTGCAAAATTCTCGAGTGCTTAGCCCCGAATTCTTTAAGTTACGACCTTCAAATTTCCCAACTATTCGATTATCGCAACTGGCAAATTTATACGGCACGCATCACGCTTTGTTTGAACAGGTAATTAATTCCTCGAATTTGAAAACTATTTATTCGATTTTTGATACCAGTGCAAGTCCGTATTGGAAGGATCATTTTACTTTTGGAAAATCATCGAAGAAAAGCTCAAAAAGGATAACCAAAAGGTTTATTGATCTACTGATTATCAATACTATTTTGCCTTTGAAGTTTTGCTATGCCAAGTATTTGGGCAAAGATATAAATGACGAGATACTAGATATCATAACTCAAATAGAAAGAGAGCAAAATTCAATAATAACAAACTTTAAGACACTTGGTTTCGTGGTGGATAATGCTAAAGAAAGTCAAGCCACTCTTCAATTGTATAACGAGTATTGTGCCAAAAATAGATGTTTGGAGTGCGCGATTGGAAACAGTTTATTGAAAGGAAATGATTAAATTTATTTCATGAATCTCTTTTATTCGATACTGTACTACTTTCAAAAACGGGGCTTTGAAGTTTGCCGTCGTATCGCCGAGCGTTTAGGTATTCGTGCACGGGTGGTGCGAACCTCATTTATTTACCTTACGTTTGTCACGGTCGGTTTTGGTTTTGCGCTGTATTTGTTTTTGGCATTTTGGTTAAAAATCAAAGATTTAGTCTACACCAAAAGAACTTCTGTTTTTGATCTCTAATTATGGTTAAACTTTCCCGTTCTAAGCTTTATTTAGCCTCGACGCTAACGCTTGCTGTTGTTGTATGCGGTACGGTTGGCTATCGTTACATTACTGATTACACATGGATTGATGCATTGTATATGACCATTATTACCATGGCTACGGTCGGTTTTAAGGAGGTTCAGCCTCTAGACGATACTGCAAAGATTTTTACTGTATTTTTAATTGTGGCAAGTGTATTTATCTTGGGGTTTGCCATATCTGTGCTTACTGAATATGTTTTAGGAAGGAATTCCATGCAACTTTTAAAAAAAAAGAGGGTGAAAAATAAAATCAAGAATTTGACAAACCATGTCATTGTTTGTGGTTTTGGAAGAAATGGTATGCAGGCTGCAGATCGTTTAAAGGCGTATAACAAACCATTTGTCGTTGTTGAAAGAGAACGTGAGATAATTGAGCGATATGAAGAAGAAGTGCTTTTTGTGGAAGGCGATGCCAATGATGATGAGGTTTTGCGTGATGCCGGTATTGACCGCGCCCAATATTTAATCGCGGCCTTGCCCGATGACGCGGCCAATCTTTTTGTGGTACTCTCTGCTAGACAATTGAACCAAAAACTGTTCATCATAAGTAGAGCCTCTTTAGCCAATTCTCAAAAGAAATTGCAATTGGCTGGCGCAAATAAGGTCATTATGCCGGACAAGATCGGGGGTGACCATATGGCATCATTGGTAGTCATGCCTGATTTAATAACTTTTATGGATAAGCTTTCGGTAGAGGGTGAACATACAACCAATCTTGAAGAAGTACCTATTGAGGATTTTGCTGATCAAGTTGATTGCAGTACACTACGTGATTTGGATTTGAGGAGACGAACAGGTTGCACTATCATTGGGTATATTGCACCTGATGGAGATTATATTATTAATCCAGAAGCAGATATGCAGTTGCAACCAAAAAGCAAAGTAATCGTTTTAGGAAGGCCCGAACAAATTCGGAAACTGAATGAGATGTTTCACATTGCCTGAGTTAATTTAACAATATTGCTTGATTGTGTTGCTTATTTTTAGGATATTGCTTGCCAACTAACTTTAAACTAAAACCAAAAATTTAGATTATGAAGTATAAACTTCCTACCCTTTTCGCCTTGTTTTTACCTTTATTAACTTTTGCACAAGAGCAGGAAGTTGGTTTAGATAAAAAAATTGACCAGGCCTTTGCTCCGGTTTCTGATTTTTTTAATACTGTAATTTTCTTTGAAGTTTTCGGCACACCCTTTGTCTTGATTCTATTGGTAGGTAGTGCTTTGTTTTTTACAATTTATTTTGGTTTTCCAAATATTAGACATTTTTGGAGGGCAATTAATGTTGTACGTGGAAAGTATGATGATGTGGAAGCTCCTGAAGGTCATGGTGTGGAGAAAACCGAAATGGCTATTGATGGCGATATACCTGATACAATACGAGATGAAAGTGAAGAGGGTGAAGTGAGTCATTTTCAAGCTTTGGCCACCGCGGTTTCAGGTACGGTAGGTAATGGAAATATTGCAGGTGTTGCCTTGGCCATTGCTCTGGGCGGTCCCGGCGCTACCTTTTGGATGATAATTTGTGGTTTTCTTGGTATGTCTACCAAATTTGTGGAATGTACACTAGGAGTACAGTATCGAGATGTCGGCGAAGATGGTACTGTCTATGGAGGTCCCATGTATTATATCAGTAAGGGCTTGAAGAATAAAGGTTTTACCACTCTTGGTAAAATCGCAGCAGCGCTATTCGCGGTTTTCTGTATTGGTGGTTCCTTCGGAGGAGGAAATGCTGCCCAATCGAATCAGGCCACAATTGTAATAAAGGAACTGTTTGGTTGGGACAGTGCAAGTGCCGGAGCGATAATTGGCCTGGTATTAGCTATTTTGGTAGCAATCATTATAATCGGGGGCATCAAAAGGATAGCTTCAGTTACCGAAAAAGTTGTTCCGTTTATGGCCATACTATATATTTTAGCTTGTCTTTATATTATTTTCGGAAACTTTGGTTTGATTGATGATGCTATTTCGTTGATAGTTACCGAGGCTTTTAACCCAACAGCAATTGGTGTAGGTGGAGTTATAGGGGTTTTATTAGTGGGTTTCAGGCGTGCTGCCTTTTCCAATGAAGCGGGAGCGGGATCTGCTTCTATTGCTCACTCTGCCGTTCGAACTAAATATTCAGCCTCTGAGGGTCTCGTTGCCTTGCTCGAGCCATTTATTGATACTGTTGTGATATGTACGATGACCGCATTGGTTATAATTATATTCAATTTTGGCGGTGTTTTCGAATATGGTGGTGATGGAACTGGTGCAGTAATGATTGACGGTATGCCCTATGAGGGTGCTGGAATAACGGCCAAAGCTTTCGCGGAGTATATTCCTTATTCAAACATATTCTTGACCATCGCGGTAGTTTTGTTTGCGGTTTCAACAATGATTTCTTGGTCTTATTACGGACTCCAATCTTGGAAATATCTTTTTGGTCGTGGAAAGAAAACCGACCTAACCTACAAATTGCTTTTCTGTATTTTCGTTATAATTGGTGCCGCTGCAAGTATGGATTCAATCTGGGCGTTCTCAGATGCTATGATTTTTGCCATGGTCTTTCCAAATATGGTAGGTCTATATTTCCTCTTCCCCGAGGTGAAAAAGCAATTGAATCGCTATTTAGGGGCAATAAAGGCTGTCTATTCTAAATAAAGTTCTTTTGAAAAAAATTAAATCCCACTTCAAGTTCAATAAACAAGAACGGAGTGGGATTTTCTTTTTACTTCTGTTCATCTTCCTTTTGCAGTTGGGTTATTTTTTAATTCGCTCAAATGCAGTAGGGGATACTTCTCAGGGTTTGTTTACATTAGACGTTTCTGCTCAATCCCAAATCGATAGTTTGAAAGAAAAGGTACTTCTAAAAGATAAAGCCAAAATATATCCTTTTAACCCCAATTTTATAACTGATTATAAAGGATATACTCTGGGAATGTCAGTGAATGAAATTAATCGGCTACATGACTTTAGAGATAAAGATAAATATGTGAATTCAAAGGAAGATTTCCAGAAGGTCACTCAAATTTCTGATTCACTATTAAGGGTAATTTCTCCTTATTTTAAATTTCCGGAATGGACCCAAAAAAGTAAACGGTCCGAAATAAACATTGAACAACCCAAAGTGGAACGCAGAAGTTTCCATTCTTCGAATGTGACGGAAGAGGTCTTTTCAATAAAGGATATCAACTCGGCAACAGCAGAAGATCTAAAATCAATAAATGGTATTGGTGAGATTTTATCTGCCAGAATTATAAAATTTCGAAATCTGCTAGGTGGGTTTTTGATAGAAGAGCAGCTCTATGATGTATATGGTCTTGAGGCGGATGTGGTGAAAAGAGTTTTATTGAAATACAAAGTGTTGAACAAGCCGGTAATAAAAAAGATAAACGTAAATAAGGCAACAGCTGGTGCTATTAGTTCTTTAGTCTATATAAAATATGCCGTGGCAACAAATATTGTGGCTTTTCGCCAAGCCAATGGGCCGTTTATAAGCTTAAACGAATTACGGAATATTGAAGATTTCCCATCTGATAAGATCGATAGAATAGCCTTATATTTGTCCCTTTAAAATTAATGCTATGCAAAGTATGTACTTCACTGAAGAGCATCAACTCTTCAGGGAAAGTCTCAAGGGTTTCTTACAAAAAGAGGTAGTTCCCCATATAGAAGATTGGGAAGAAAAGGGTGCCATTAATCGTACCATTTGGACCAAATTTGGAGAGATGGGTTTTTTGGGTTTAGCGACTGCTGAATCAAATGGAGGTATGGGCCTTGACCTGTTTTACACGGTTATTTTATTAGAGGAACTTCAAAAAATCAATTCAGGGGGTTTTGCTGCTGCGGTTTGGGCACATGTTTATTTGGCAATGACACATTTGAACAAAAACGCAAACGAGCTTCAAAAAGAGAAGTACCTAACGCCCAGTGTTAGTGGTGAAATAATTGGTTGTTTAGGAGTTACGGAACCTTTTGGGGGCAGTGATGTGGCAGCCATGCGCACAACTGCGATAAAAAAGGGAAATAGCTATGTTGTAAATGGTTCTAAGACCTTTATTACAAATGGGGTTTTTGGTGATTATATCATTTTGGCAGCCAAAACAGATCCTTCGGCTGGTAACAAGGGTATTAGCCTTTTTATCGTAGATCTGAAAAGCGAAGGGATTACGGCCAATAAATTGAACAAACTGGGTTGGAGGGCTTCTGATACTGCGGAGTTAGCATTCGATAATGTAAGTGTTCCAGCATCCAACTTGATGGGTGAAGAAGGGAAAGGTTTCGGTTTTATAATGGAAGCCTTTGCGCTAGAGCGTTTGGTTATGGCTATAAATGCACATGCACGGGCA
>CAZTLZ010000167.1:0-7534 GCA_964614665.1 uncultured Maribacter sp. | reverse complement strand
TAAAAGGTTCATCAGAATCGGTTACTGTTCACACCAGTACAGAGCCTATTGACAAATTGAATATCGAAGTAGTCGGTTCAACGCTTCGCTTATATTTAGACGGTGCCAAAACCTATACCGAAAGTGAAAAAGTAAAAGGCGACCATTATAATTACAAAAAGCCTATTTACAAAGGCAGGGTAATTACTGCAACAGTAACCTATACGGATCTGAAAGAACTTTCTTTAAGGGGTGAACAAAAGTTTATCTGCGAAAGCCCGATACATCAAGATGAATTCAGACTAAAAATATACGGTGAATCTGAGATCTATTTTAATGAAGTCCATTTAGAGAACCTGACAACAACTATTTATGGGGAGAGCTATTTAGAACTTAAAGACGGGAGTATAGATCGGCAGAAAATAACCGCCTATGGAGAAACTAAAATAAATACGCTCGAAGTTGATACCAACAGCACCAAAATAACCGCCTATGGGGAGGGAAGTTATCGTGTTGCGGTTGGCGAAAAATTAAAAGTTACGGCATATGGTGAAGCTACCATTGCTTATGAAGGTTCTCCTGAGGTTAACACAGGAATTGTAATTGGCGAGGCCACGATACAAAAAATCAACTAGACCATGTTCAAAAACTATTTAAAAATCGCTTGGCGGAATCTTATAAAAAGAAAGGTGTTTACCTCAATAAATATCATGGGTCTGGCAATAGGCATTACTTGTACAAGTCTAATATTGCTTTGGGCCGAGGATGAAATAAATTTTGATAGCAGTATCCCAGATCAAGATTTGGTATACTATGTCCCAACAAATCAGTCGTTTGATGGGGAGGTATTCACTTTTTATTCCACTCCTGGGCCTTTGGCGAAAGACTTAAAGGAAGAAATACCAGAGATTACTAATTCCGCAACTACTTGGGGCGGTGATATCTTATTAGTTGAGGATGATAAAAAGATAAACAGGTATGGCAGATATGTAGCTCCTGACTTTTTAGATATTTTCAGTTTACAGTTTGTTGAAGGAGATGCTCAAAATGCTTTAGATAGACCTGATGCCATTGTTTTGACGCAAAAAACGGCTGCTGCACTTTTCGGAGAAAAAACTTTAGCACTCAATAAAGTTTTAAAAATCAACAATGAACACAACTTTACGGTTACCGGGGTGGTTAGGGATTTGCCCAATAATGTAAGCTTTGGATTTGAATGGTTGGTTCCTATTGAAAGCTATGGATTTGGAGAAGAAGACGTATCATGGACAAAAGAATATGGTAATAATTTTGCAGATACTTTCGTAAAACTGGCTCCTCAATCCGATTTCACAAAAGTAGATGCAAAGGTACGCGCCTTAATTCCATCGAAAATGTCTGATGGAGACAATACGTCCAACACCTATGCCTTTTTACATTCTATTAAAGATTGGCATTTACGCTCAAATTTTGAAGAGGGAAAAATAGTGGGCGGACAAATCACTGAGGTTAGAACAATGATATTTATTGCTTTTATCATTCTGCTGATTGCCTGTATCAATTTTATGAATTTATCAACAGCACAAAGTGAAAAAAGAGGGAAAGAGGTAGGTGTTCGGAAGGTTTTGGGTTCTAATAAAAAAAGATTGATGGGTCAATTTATGGTCGAGGCTATCATCATAGCCAGTCTTGCTTCAATAGTTAGCGTATTAATATTGATGATATCATTACCATATTTTAATTCGCTTGTTGAAAAACAACTCAATCTTGGGCTTTTTGAACCTATACACTTGTTTTCCCTTTTGGCAATCACAGTGTTTTGTGGGCTACTTGCCGGATGGTATCCCTCCGTATATCTTTCTTCCTTTAAACCTGTACAAATACTTAAAGGAGTGCAAAGAAAACAGGGTGGTACGACCGTTATACGAAAGGGTCTTGTCATAACTCAATTTGCGGTATCTATAGTATTCATTATAAGTACCATAATTGTTTACCAACAGATACAGCATACCAAAGTAAGGGATTTAGGGTATGATAAGGAGAATCTGATCAATCTCTCGGTAAACGGTGATGTCATCAAAAATTTTCTTCCTATAAAAGAAGATATAATGGCTTCGGGTACTGTTGAAAATGTTGCGCTTACCACTATGAATGTACTTTCAAGTGGCAGTAATGGTTCGGGCCTCACATGGCAAGGAGGAATAAATACCGAAGATGTACTTGTTAGGTATAGAGATGTCAGTCCCAGTTTTTTTGAGACTGTAGGCATGAAACTTATAGAAGGTCATGGGTTTGTCAAAAGCAGTGCTGCCGATAGTACAAATACCATTATCACCCAAACATTTGCCAAATTGATGGGAGAAGGTAGTGCCTTAGGAAAAACGATAACTAAATGGGGAACCACATATAATGTAATTGGTGTAGTAAACGATTATCGGTATGGTAGTGTATACCGCAATGATAATACTGGACCTGTTATGTTTTTTAATGAACCTGGCAATGCAATGCAAATGTATATTAAAGCAAAGCCTAGCATTGCAATGACAGAAACACTTGCCAATATAAAGGAGGTGATGAAAAAGTACAATCCGGCATTTCCTTTTGAGTATCGTTTTGAAAATGACTTGTTCAATGCTCGATTTAAAAATGAGGAGCTTGTTGGCGATTTGGCTAAAATATTTTCTGTTCTAGCCATATGCATTGCCTGTTTGGGACTTTTTGGACTAGCTGCCTTTACTGCAGAGCAGCGTAAAAAGGAAATTGGAATCAGAAAAGTTCTGGGAGCGACCATTTTGGGCATTATTCAAATGCTATCTAAAGATTATTTGAAATTGGTGTTGGTGGCCTTGGCAATTGCTTTTCCCATTGCATTTTGGATAATGAAAAACTGGCTTAGCGATTTTGCTTATCGAATTGATATTAGTTGGACGGTGTTCACAGTGGCGGGAGCCTTTGCTATTTTAATCGCTTTTTTAACAATAAGTTATCAAGGAATCAGAGCTGCTATTGCCAACCCTGTAAAAAGCTTGCGTACAGAATGAAATAGAAAAATCATCAACTTGTCCGCCAATGGCGGATCAAAAAACGAGAATCATGTTTAGAAACTATATCAAAATCGCTTGGCGGAACATCCTTAAAAATAAGGGCATATTCTCAATCAATATTGTTGGTCTTGCATTGGGCATTGCCTCTTGTTTGATCATCATGCTTTTTGTGGTCGATGAACTCAGCTATGATCGGTACAATGAAAAAGCCGATGAAATTGTCAATGTGGTTTTCAGGGCGAAGGTCGGCGGGGAAGAAATAAAGGAAGGTTCCATAATGGCACCAGTTGGAGAAGCCTTAAAACAAGAATTCCCTGAAGTACTCGATGCCACTCGCATTCGAAATATCGGCACGCCAAAGATCGTGGTTGATAATCAAGCGTATCGCGAGGACAAGTTCGCATATGTAGACACTAACTTTTTCAATATATTCACGCTTCCAATTATCGAAGGAGATGACAGAAATCCGCTTCAGGAACCGAATACCGCCGTCATTACCAAAGCAGAAGCCGAAAAGCTCTTCGGGGTCAACAGTGCCATAGGGAAACTATTTTATTTAGGTGGGCAAGAACAACCTTTTCGAGTAACCGGTATTATCGAAAAGGTTCCTCAGAACTCCCACTTTCACTTCGATATTTTTGCATCCATTGAAGGGCTTGATGAAGCTAAAAGTGACTCTTGGTTCGGAGGTAGTTTCTTTACCTATTTACTTCTCAAGGAAGGATCCGATTACAAAAACCTGGAAACAAAACTACCCTATATACTAGAAAAGTATATGGGACCTCATATGCAGGAAGTAATGGGCACACCCTTCGAAGAGTTTACCAAAGAGAACCAATTAGGGTTTCGAATTTTTCCACTGACCGATATTCATTTATACGCCGATAACCCTGTAGATGAACAATTGGAGCTGGGTGGCGATATAAGATACATCTATATTTTTAGTGCTATTGCTCTTTTTATGTTGTTGATCGCCTGTATCAATTTCATGAATTTGTCTACGGCTACAGCCGCAAAAAGGGCCAAGGAAGTGGGCATACGAAAAGTCTTGGGGTCGGATAAAAAGCAGTTGATATCCCAATTTTTGTCGGAATCTTTGATTGCGACCCTGCTCTCAGTGTTATTAGCTGCAATTTTGGTAGTCGTATCACTACCCTACTATAATGAATTGTCAGGTAAAAATCTAGAACTCGGTTATCTAGTGCAGCCCAGTGTTTTAGCATCACTTTTATTCTTGACTCTATTGGTCAGCTTTTTGGCAGGAGGCTATCCCGCTTTCTTTTTATCATCCTTTAAGCCGATTGCGGCATTGAAAAACAAGTTCTTAGGGGGAAATAAAAATAAGGGCATCCGTAGTGGTTTGGTGGTTTTTCAGTTTGTCGTTTCCGCCGGATTGATATTGGCAACATTAGTGGTTAACCAGCAAATGCAGTATGTGCAGAATAAAGACATAGGCTATGAAAGAGATCAGTTGCTTGTTATTCGAGAGGCCTATCTACTAGGTAATGATCAAGAGGCTTTTAAAAATGAAATGCTTAAAAACCCTAAGGTAGCGTCCATTTCACAATCGGCTTTCGCTCCTGCCGGAGATTCGGACAATAATCAGACCTCAATTTCCAATGATGGTCAATTTGTAAGAAGAATGCCCGTATACAATATTGACGAGAATTACATATCCACTATGGGAATGGAGTTGATTGCCGGAAGAAACTTTTCAAAAGAATTCGGGGCTGATTCCACGAACATAATCATCAATGAAACCGCTGCAAAAGTATTGGGCCTCGGAGAAACTCCCTTGGGCAAAATGATAACTGAAGGAGATAATAATAAAAAAACGGTGGTCGGAGTAGTCAAAGATTTTCACTTTAAATCTTTACACCAACCTATTGACCCTTTATTTATGATGTACGCACCCTATGGTGGACTCATTATAAAGGCAAAATCCGCTGACATGTCCGGCTTGATCGCTGATGCCAATACGCTATGGAATGGTTTCGGCAGTGATGAACCCTTCGGATACACTTTATTGAATGAATCGTATCGACAGACTTATGTTACCGAACAAAAAATGGGGACCGTATTGAACGTCTTTGCATTGTTGACAATTTTCGTTGCCTGTTTAGGACTATTCGGATTGGTAACTTTTTCAGCCGAACAACGGTTCAAGGAGATAGGCATTCGAAAGGTATTGGGGTCTAACGTTTCAGAGATTGTTGCCATGCTTTCCAAAGACTTTTTAAAACTAGTATTCATTTCATTCTTTATCGCTTTTCCCCTGGGGTATTATTTAATGAACAAATGGCTTGAAAGTTTTGCGTATCGAATAGAAATGCAATGGTGGTTGTTCGCTTTGGCGGCATTAATTACATCCATTATAGCTTTCGGCACAATTGGCTGGAAAAGTTATAAGGCAGCCACAATCAACCCTGTAAAAAGTTTGCGCACAGAATGAAATAGAAAAATCAAAAACGAGAACCATGTTTAAGAATTATATAAAAATCGCTTGGCGAAACCTCATTAAGAGGAAAGTATTTACGGCCATTAATATTTTAGGCCTTGCCATTGGCTTTGGTAGTGCCATATTAATTTACCTGTTTTTAAGCTATCATATTTCGTTTGATAATTTTCATGCCAACTCGGATCGTATCTATAGAATGAATACCGAAGAATACACCGATGCTGTTGATTTTTCGGCTAGCGTGCCCCCTGGTTTTGCCAAAGTGTTCCGTGAAGAGTATGCCTATGCCGACAAGGTTGCCAAACTGGCCGACAGGGATGGGATGATTCTTGATGTGGAAAAAAATGGCCATTTGGACAAATACAAAAAAGATGTGGCTTTTGTAGAGGAAGATTTTTTTGAGATTTTCAACTTTCCTTTGATCAATGGCGACAAGGTTTCGCTTGCTGCGCCGAATACAGCCGTATTGACTGAAAGTGAAGCTTTAGAATTGTACGGAAGTACCGATGTTATAGGAAAGACCTTTGTATTTGAAAACGATAAGACCATTCAAATTACAGGAGTTTTAAAAAACTTGCCTAATACTACATTTTTAAATCACGACATCTTTATCTCGTTTGAGAACCTTGCCGCTGTAAATCCATTTCTTGGAAGTGAGACCTGGGGCGGCATCTCAACCAACCTACAGTGCTTTACACTATTAAAACCCCATCAGAATATTGCCGGCATTGAAGCTGTCATGTTAGAGTTGCCCAAAAAATATAGACCGGACAGCCAAAACAAGCACAACTATAAATTACAGCCCCTTTCCGATATCCATTTAAATCCAGACTATGGTGGGCTTAACCCTACCTTCTTGATTGTTTTCGGCATTATCGGGCTGTTTTTAATCGTTATAGCCTGCATCAATTTTATCAATATTTCCGCGGCTCAGGCATTTTATCGTTCTAAGGAAATTGGTATCCGCAAGGTGCTGGGCAGTTTTAAGCAGCACTTATTCTGGCAATTTTTGACCGAAACCTTTTTGATCAGTTTGTTCGCGGTAATTTTGGGAATAGTTGGCGCAGTTCTCGTTCTGCCCTCCTTTAATGCCTTGTTCGAAATAGAATTGTCTATTGAAAACTTATTGAACTTTAGGTTTGTCGGTTTTTTATTGGCCCTTTTAGGATTGGTCGCTTTTTTATCGGGAAGTTATCCGGGCATATTAATGTCTCGTATTGTTCCTGTCTTGGCACTTAAAGGAAAACTGACCCATAATGATACAGGAGGCGTAGCTACAAGAAAAGTATTGGTGGTGGCCCAGTTTGTCATCTCCATTGCATTGATCGTGGCCACCTTGGTCATTTCTAGGCAAATTGAATATGCCACCCAATCTGATCTGGGCTTTGATAAGGAATCTATTGTGATGCTAGAAATTCCAAATCGAATGGATTCTGAAAAATTTTATACGCTAAAAGAAAGGCTCAAGGGAATTGTGGGCGTGCAAGAGGTCAGCGGCTGCTTGAGCAGTCCCGGGGGCTCTGATAATATTTGGGACACCAGTGTACGTTACAACAATAAACCTGAACGAGAAGAATTCCCTATTACTGTAAAAACAGGTGATGAAGACTATATTACCACCTTTTCAATTCCCTTAGTGGCGGGTCGTAATTTCTTTAAAACAGATTCTGTTACGGAAATGCTCGTCAATGAAAAATTTGCTAAAAAAGTAGGGGCATCGTCTCCCGAAGAACTGTTGGGCAAGTCTATTGCCGTTAATGGGGATCGAATAAAGGCACATATTGTGGGGGTTATCAAAGATTTTCACGACACCAATTTCACCAATGAAATAAACCCTGTCTTTGTTACTCCTAATGTGGCCTGGTACAGTGAAATGGCTGTGAAAATCAACCACCTTAATATTAAAGCCACTTTAGAACAATTAGACACCGAATGGTCCAAAAGCTTTTCAGACAACATTTTTGATTACCACTTTTTAGATGAACGGGTAGCCGAACAATACGAAACCGAACAACGGTATTTATCCCTTTCAAAAGTATTCTCTGGCCTGGCCATTTTTATAGGCTGTTTAGGC
>CAZTLZ010000166.1:0-7544 GCA_964614665.1 uncultured Maribacter sp. | reverse complement strand
TTCTTACAAAATTTATGATTTTACCGTTAAAATACATTAAAACCCTTGCGAATAAACCTGTTTTGATTTTAGACCCTTCCATTTCTTTTGCTTCCTATTGTAAAATTGACCTATCGGTATGCAATGAGGCTCTAACTCATATAAATGTTCAAGACGCAGAGGAATGTCAGTCTTATATAACATCTGTCTTATTAAAGAGTAAAGCTCAGGTTGCTTACGGAGGATATTTGGAAAAAAGAAACCTTTATGGAGACAAATCAAGCTTTTCCTTAGATGGAAACTCGAGAAATATCCATTTGGGAATGGACTTTTGGACATTGGCCGGAACAAAGGTCATTGTGCCTTTAGACGGCACAGTACATAGCTTTCAAAATAACGAAACAATTGGGGACTACGGACCGACAATTATTCTTACACATCAGAATGATGATTTTACTTTTCATACGCTCTATGGACACCTATCTACAGAATCCCTTGAAAACCTTTATGTCGGTATGAGTTTTAAAAAAGGAGATACTCTTGCAACTCTTGGCACTTCGGATATCAATGTCAACTACGCCCCACATTTACACTTTCAATTAATAGAGGATATCGAAGGTAATGAAGGCGATTATCCGGGTGTATGCGCTATGGACACCCTTGATTTTTATTCTAAAAACTGTCCTGACCCTAATCTTTTACTACGAATGACAGACTGATTTTGTCGATAAAGTGCAAATATCTTCGACCACTGGAAATTCAGCCGTGAACGTTTGTCGGAACTTTTAAGCACTTTATCCTATTTTTTACCGGATATCTATAATAAAGGTCCTTTCAACGAATCACAACCCCTTGAAATACACATGCGCAAGTTATTAATATAACATACGCAAGACATGAAAGCGATACTTACTTTATTATTTGTTCTTATCATCGGAATTACAGCACAGGCGCAAGATGCTGTTGTTGAGGTAAAAGCCGAGACTGTTCAAACTTCTATTGTTACATCCACTTCTTTTGAGAATGTAAACTTGGAAAGTAAGGTTGAAGTAGCGCGTTTGTATAGGTCTAAAAATTCACGAGTCAAAAAAGCCATGTCTTTTACCACAAAAAGAGACAAAGCTAAAATGGCTTAAATAGTTAGGGGATAGAAACTTTTAAAGCACCGTCTTTAAAATAGACCAAACATTACTTGCTACAATTTTCTGACCTTCCGCCGTTGGGTGTATGCCGTCTTCAAGATTCAATTCAGGATTGCCAGCAACTCCATCCAATAAAAAGGGAATCAACTCAATTTTGTTTTGCACGGCCAAATCAGGAAAGATAGTTCGAAACTCAGAAGTATAGTCACTTCCCATATTCGGAGGAATCATCATTCCGGCCAAAACAATTTTAGTGTCTTCGTTTTTTAACCGAACCATATCTATGATAGCCTGTAGATTTATTTTGGTTTCTGATAATGGTACTCCACGAAGTCCATCATTTGCACCAAGCTCCAAAACGAACACATCTATCTTTTGATTAAGTACCCATTCCAAACGGTTTTTTCCACCGGAAGTAGTCTCGCCACTTAAACCCGCATTAATAACTTCGTAATCTAAATCAAGTGAGTCCAACCTATCTTGTATCAGTGAAGGAAAAGATTCTTCGGTTTCCAAACCATAGCCTGCTGTGAGACTATTTCCAAAGAATAAAATGGTTTTTGAGGTCGTTTCCGATTTTGTCTCGGAAACGGTTGTCTCTTCAGATTCAATTTTGGTCTCTCGCTTTTCGGTTTTAGAATCCCCACAAGAGCAAACAAAGAATACTATAAAAAAATAACTAAACTTTATGAAGTTGCACATACAACGAAGGTATATAGTTCAGAATCATTTCCTTATTTTGCAAGTTGCCATTGAAAACGATTACTATGACAAAGATATTAAACGTTCGTAATCTAGGGAAGACCTATAGGAGCGGCTCTAAAAATTTAACTGTTCTTGATAATATTACCTTTGATGTTGAGGCCGAAGCTACTTTTTCGATTGTCGGCCCATCAGGAAGTGGTAAGACAACTTTATTGGGTTTATGTGCCGGTTTGGACAAGGCTGATTCAGGTACTGTCGAACTTTGCGGTACTGATTTGAGTTCGCTCAATGAAGATCAAAGAGCACTATTGCGTAACAAGAATATCGGATTCATTTTTCAAGATTTTCAGTTGTTACCAACCTTGACAGCTCTAGAGAATGTTAGTGTTCCCTTAGAGTTACAGGGATCTAAAGATGCCAAGAGAAAGGCTACGGAATTACTAGAAAAAGTAGGGCTTGCAAAACGCTTGCGGCATTACCCTTCACAATTATCTGGGGGAGAACAACAACGGGTGGCATTAGCAAGGGCTTTTTCCAATAAACCTTCAATTTTATTTGCAGATGAACCCACAGGTAATCTTGATGAAGAAACCGGAGAAAAAGTAGTTCAATTACTTTTCGAACTAAATAAAGAGGCTGGTACAACTCTCGTCATCGTTACCCATGATTTAGATTTGGCTAAACGGACACAACATATATTGCGTTTAAAAGGAGGTAAAATTTTGACGAACGAAAGCACCTTTGTATAGTGAGCGATATTCCTATAAAATCGAAAGTTGGCATCGATTGGCTTTTAAAAATGGCCTGGCGAGATGGCAAGGCCAGTAGTAAACGCCTGTTCCTTTTTATGGCATCTATTATTTTGGGTATTGCTGCGGTTGTTTCCATACAATCTTTTAGTGAAAATTTACAGGACAATATTGCACTACAATCCAAGTCTCTAATGGGTGCTGATTTTATTATTGATAGTAGTCAATTACCAAACGAACGGGTACAATCAATTATAGATTCACTGGGCGGAGCCGATGCTCAAGAAGTAAGTTTTGCATCGATGGCTGCTTTTCCAAAGGCTGATGCTTCCAAATTAGTACAGGTACGCGGAATCACCCAAAAATTTCCATTTTATGGGGAGCTGGAAACTGAGCCGAAACTTGCGGCGACCGGCTATTTCAAGAACAAAGGCGCATTGGTTGATGCTACCCTTATGATGCAATATCGGCTTAAGGTTGGTGATAGTATTAAAATAGGTGAAAGCACATTTGCTATTGAAGGTATTTTGAAATCCGTTCCAGGTACTTCGGCTATTTCCGCTTCAGTTGCGCCAACAGTTTTACTTCCCTATGACCAAATCAACGATACAGGTCTGCTTCAAGTAGGTAGTAGAATCGACTACAATTACTATTTCGTGAACACAGAAATGGACCTCAAGATCCTTGATGAGACCTTGGACCCGATCTTAGATGCCGAGAATGCTGATTTGGACACGCATTTAAGTACAAGCCAGCGTCTAGGCCGTACGTATGATAATTTCGGTCGTTTTTTGAATCTAGTTGCTTTTATAGCATTATTGTTGGGTTGTGTTGGAATTGCAAGCTCAGTTCATATTTACATTAAGGAGAAATTGAAAGCAGTTGCAGTTCTAAAATGCCTCGGAGCAACCAGGAAGCAGACATTCTCAATATACCTAATTCAAATAGCAGGAATGGGATTGGTTGGTGGATTTTTGGGCACATTGTTCGGTCTACTTTTGCAGCAATTATTCCCCTTACTTTTACAAGATTTTTTACCGTTCAGTGTAGAACTGTCCATTACTTTGAAACCAATTTTGACAGGCTTGCTGTTAGGTGTTTCAATGTCAGTTCTATTTGCATTATTGCCCCTGATGAGTACGTGGTATGTTTCTCCTTTGGAAGTGTTGCGAGTGCAAGAAGAGCAGTTTACTACTCGTAAAACTACCCTAGTGGTTCTTTTACTTATTTTAGTATTTGTTTATTTCTTCTCTCTATGGTTATTGGGAGATTGGCGCTTTGCGCTGTCTTTTGTTTTAGGAATTCTTGTGACCTTTTCTATCCTTGCTGGCGTGGCCAATCTGTTCATGAAGGGTATAAAGAGATTTTTTCCCTCTTCTTGGGGTTTTATAGCACGACAAAGTTTGTTGAATTTATTCCGTCCTAATAACCAGACCGTGGTTTTAATTTTAGCAATAGGAGTAGGCTCTTTTTTGATAAGCACTTTATATTTTACCAAAGATATGCTCTTGGCCAAGGCTACTTTGGATAGTAGTAATACCAATCCGAATATAATTTTGATGGATGTACAATCCAACCAAAAGGAAGCGGTCATTAACACATTCGAGCCGAAAGGACTACGAGTTATGGATAACGTTCCAATAATCACAATGCGCGTAGCGAGCATCAAAGGTGTTTCTACCAATACTATCAGACAAGATACTACTAGCAAGATCGGAAGTTGGATTTTGAATCATGAATTTCGTGCTACCTATAGAGATTCTCTAATGCCTACAGAAAAGGTGACTTCGGGTGAATTTGCCACACAGGCACCAACTCAGGGTTTGATACCAATTTCCCTATCGAACAATGTGGCTTGGGATGCCCAGGTAGAAGTGGGTGATACACTTGGGTTCAATGTGCAGGGTGTTTTGATGAAAACCGTGGTAGGAAGTATACGTGAAATCGATTGGAGTCAAATGCGGATGAATTTCAATGTGGTTTTTCCGCTGGGGGTGCTGGAAAATGCTCCTCAATTTCATGTATTATCTACCAATTCACCTGATTCCAAAACCTCCGCACAATTACAAAGAGATTTGGTGAAGGCGTTTCCCAACGTTTCCGTTTTGGATCTGAGACAAATTCTAGAGGTAATCCAGGGAATTTTGAATAAGATTTCATGGGTAATTAACTTCATGGCCTTTTTTAGTATCCTTACGGGCATCATTGTGCTTGTTGGATCGGTTCGTACCAGCAAATTCCAACGAATAAAAGAGAGTGTGTTATTACGAACCTTAGGTGCTAAGGGCAGTCAGATTTTAAAAATAACGGCTTTGGAATACCTTTATTTGGGTCTGCTTGGCACTGGTATTGGAATTATACTTTCAATAATCAGCGGCCAATTGTTGGCCAATTTGGTATTTGATGTTTCATTTGTGCCGTCATGGGTGCCTTTTGCTGTTCTCCTTCCAGGAATTACACTACTAGTATTACTGATAGGTCTAGCAAACAGTAGAAGTGTTTTGAATAGCCCTCCTTTAGAGGTTTTGCGCAAAGAGGTTTGATGTACTTCTTAATTTGCCTTTTCATAGGCCTCTTTCAGCCAATTAACAAGCTCCTGGTCAATTTCGCTAACATCTGTTAATTGAACACGATGTGTACACATGGTGCCGAAAGGCCCGGAATCTTCCAAGCGGTTTGTGGTGGATTTACCTTTTAATTTCAAACCAAGATCTATTCTTGATTTAGTTGCCGGTTTTATAAGGGCGAACTGTTTCTTTCGAATAATACTTACGGTGGTTTTTTTAGGTGTTTTGACAACGTCAGATCCAAGTGAACTTACTGTAGCTATTAATTTATCATAAACAGGTAAAAGCCCCTCTTTACCATGATACTGAGATGTAACCAAATCATCTGCTGAGGCGTTCGTGTCTTTTGAAAGTGCAATGATGGTATTGGCAAATCCATGGGTAACACCATGTTCTCCTTTTAAAAACTTCATTGCCTCACCATGTTTTTCAAAAGATTTTCTTTCAAGGATCTTCTTCCATTCCTCAAGAGACTTCCCTGTTTTCTCTGGCATGTTATTAATCATGGTTTGTAGCGCTTTGTCCATGCTATCTTTTTAAGTGAATATGTTTTTCCATAGAATTATCAGCTTCAATATAAGAATTTTTCATCTCGTTAATTTTTCCAAATCGCTTGGCGTTCTTGGCAAACCTTTGCTCAACACTTCACAACCATCCTTAGTAACTAGAATGACATCTTCGGTAAACACTGATATTTCCTCATCATGATTATAATACCATGGTTCTACGGTGAATATCATTCCAGGTTGTAATACAGCACCGGAAAGGTTGGGATCACCAGTCGAGAGGCCTAAATGGTGTCCAAAAAACAAACCAACCTGCATATATTTTTTGGCATCCTGCGGAATTATTCGATCTGTTAGCTCTCGAATATCTTGAAACCTAATACCAGGTTTGATAAAGTCTATGATAGAATCTGCAATGCTAATTTCCATTGTCAATATTTCTTTTTGTTTTGCTGAGAATCGCCCTGAGACCGGAAAAGTACGTCCCACATCGCTGACGTAGTTTTTATATTCACAACCTACATCGAATATGACCAGATCCCCATCGATCATCTTTCTATTTCGACGATTATAATGGGTAGCCAAAATACGCCAAGGCCATAGCGAGTTTGGCCCAGATTTAATAATCGAACCGAAGGCAAGTCGATGTGCCCCGTTCACTTTATAATCTCCTTCTAGAATTCCTTCCAGATAACGTTCATCAACACCTGGCTTTATGGTTTTGGCGGCTGTTATGATGCCCTGTACATTGATCTCCGTTGCTTTGCGTAGCAATTCTATTTCTGCGGTAGATTTGACCATACGTACTTTGGCAATCGCACTATAACTGTTTTCAAATGTCAACCCTCTATGCTTGTTCTGTAAAGTCCGCCCAAGAATTTGTGTAGGGGAGGGGCTATAGATGTAGTCTTCGGTGGCAAAAGTGAAATCTCCAATTCTGCCGTTATCCAAGAGGATAGTTGTTTCTTTAGCTGAGTGTTCATCCATAAGGATTGGAAAATCAGTAATGTCCATTAAAGACAGTCCTGATTGGTTGGTTATTTCATCATCTTCTAATAAAGGTCTTCCTGGAAAGTCATTTGGCCTCGAGGCGCTAGAAAATCGACGGTCTTCTTTCGGAGTATATATGACTGAGTTCTTGCTTTCCAAATCAATGACCAAAAGGCTATTGGGTAACTCCAATCCTGTGAAATAGTAAAAATTGTCTAATTGTCGAAAAGTTTCTCCATATGAAAAACCATCTCTCGCTGGTATTAAAATTAGCCCTGATTGTTTTTCTTCTTGTAAAACATCAATTAAATTATTTCGACGTTGAGCCAATTCTTCTTTAGAAAATGGCATTTCTGTCCATTCAAAATATGATTGTTTTGGAGTTTGTGAAAAGAGAGGCAGTGCTAAAAAAAGGGCAACAAGGAAGACTATATTTGAGCTGTGTTTCATGGTCTATATGATTGGAATAAAGACCAAAATACCAATTTTACGCTTTGGGATAACGATCGGCCACTAAATCAAGTAAAATACCATGTTCTAAATAGGCTTTTAGATTTGCCAAAACTAATGTGAATCCTTCTGTGGCTTCACGAATTTGAGCAATCAAATCATCAGAGGTGCCTATGAAGCCTGTGTTGGTGATAGTTACAAATGTTTGAGAATCGTCCTTTACCTTGAAGTCCCAATCGACCACCGCATTTTTATTTTCACCCCACTGAATCTTGATCAGTTTATTCGGGACTATAGATTTTACTAGAATTGAGACCGTATGATTGAACATTTCCCAAGTCCATGAAATAGTATCCCCTGTGTATAATTTACCAGAACTCTTTGTAAACCAAATTTTCGTGGTTACCTCAGGGTTTATGAAGGCGTTGAAAACTTCTGAAACAGGTTTTCGAATTA
>CAZTLZ010000165.1:0-7555 GCA_964614665.1 uncultured Maribacter sp. | reverse complement strand
CAATTCTTTTTATTGACGAAATACATCGTTTTAGCAAATCACAGCAAGATTCCCTACTTGGTGCGGTTGAGAAAGGTTGGGTAACTTTGATTGGTGCAACGACGGAAAATCCCAGCTTCGAAGTAATACCAGCTCTACTATCTCGATGTCAAGTTTACATCTTAAACGCTTTTGGAAAGGAAGACCTAGAGGCCCTATTAAAAAGAGCTATCAGACAAGATTCTTATTTAAAAGAAAAAAAAGTAAAACTAAAAGAGACAGAGGCATTGCTTCGACTTTCAGGCGGAGATGGTCGAAAATTGCTGAATATCTTCGAGTTGATAGTTAACTCTGAAGAAACGGATACCATAAATATCACGGATGCTCTTGTCATGGGAAAAGTGCAAAAAAACACGGTCCTCTATGACAAAACGGGCGAGCAGCATTATGATATTATTTCGGCTTTTATAAAATCAATCCGTGGAAGTGATCCAAACGGAGCAGTTTATTGGCTTGCGCGCATGATCGAAGGTGGTGAAGATGTAAAATTCATTGCGCGTCGTATGTTGATTTCCGCATCTGAGGATATAGGCTTGGCCAACCCGACGGCTTTGGTTCTAGCAAATGCGACTTTTCAGAGTGTTACAACTATTGGCTACCCTGAAGCTAGGATAATATTGAGCCAGTGTGCCATCTATTTGGCAACATCGGCGAAAAGCAATGCTAGTTATATGGCTATAGGCAAAGCGCAACAAACTGTCAAGCAAACAGGTGATTTATCAGTTCCGTTGCCTTTACGTAATGCCCCAACCAAATTAATGAAAGACCTTGGGTATGGACAGGATTACAAGTACGCTCATAATTACCAAAACAATTTTACCGAAGAGGAGTTTTTACCTGAAGAATTATCAGGAACTTCATTTTACGAGCCCGGTAGCAATCAACGCGAAAAGGCCATCAAAGAATTCCTAGGCAACCGTTGGAAGGACAAATACGAACTTTAAAACTTGATATTCAATTCTTCGGTCACTAGTTCGGAAGCATTATAATACTCAAAAAACCATTTTCCGTTTTCCATATACACCACCCCGTTTATGGTACCTGACTCAGCAATATAAACGTTAGGCGAGGAACTTTTTAATAATTTCATTCGGATTTTAGGTGTGCTATCCACCAATTGATATCCGTTCGAAAGTTCTTGGGCATAGAGAACTGACACATCAGTTTTCATTATTGAAGATGATTGATTTTTTGAGCTATCCTTTATAGGATACTCAGAAGATGTTTCAGGCTCCATGCTTTCGAAACTCTGCTCTTCTTCCGTAGCAACTTGTTTTACTACATTTTGAGTGGTTTCCTTTGCTTTTTTAAAATCAGACCCCACAGGTCTTCTGTCTTTGTAATATTGACGCTCCTCCGTAGCTTCTTGTTCTATCAGGGGATCCTTATTTTTATTGAGATTTGGGCGCTCTTCCAATTTTTTCACATCGTTTTTGAAGCTTACCGTTACGGGTTCAGAAGTTTCCTCTTTGATGTTGGGTTCATAGCTATACGAAATAGCATCAAAAGAGCTAAAGGCATTCTCAATGGCCTCGGCAAATGAGGCCTCATATTCCTTCTTTTTACTTTTGCCTTGAACTGAAGAAAAAACAACTTCATTTGAACAGTTTTTTAACACCAATGTGGCCTTAGTGGTAAACATAGATGATTTATTGTCAAGATTTACAAGTAGACCTAAGCACCCATTTGCCTTAAGATCTTCAGGTAAATTATCGTCATAAACCGTGTTAAAACCCTTTTGGGTAAACAAATGTTTAACTCTGGTACTAGTCTTATACTGATTTTCTCGATTAAACCCATCAAATTTTTTAGGTACTACAATATATTTATAATCATTCAACTGGGCTTGTATCTCGTTTACAAAGCTTACTACAAGAAATATGGACAAGACTATATTTTTCATCTAAGGTTTTTTATTTTACAGAAAGATATATGAAAAAAGTGTGCCAAAGAGAACTCTAATGTACCGCAGCAATTTTACAACACTATCACTTCTTGCCCCAAGATATGATATTTAATCCTAATTGAAAAGATGTATATCTAGTGTCGTATATGTTTCTATAAGCCAGCAGGTTATCCGCCATGAAATAGAGATTAACAGGGCCTGCTTTTAGATTCATACCAAAACCTATGTTGGTGGCCGAAAACTTATCAACGGTGTAGGTTGCTTTTAAAGCTGCAATCGTACCAAATCTTCGCATGTAGAAGGCGGTCAGTGCGGTTTGAGGTCCTCTTGGCCGATTTATAGCATAGAGCTGGGCACCCACAGCATTCGCGTATCTAGGAGCCCTACTTTGAGAAGCGTAGGGACCGCAATTACAATCTACTACCACCTGGGTCTGTTTACCGAAATTATAGCGTAAAGATGCGTTCAGTTTTGTTGGTCTGAACGTAAGGTAGCTTTTAAAATTTTCTTCAAAAGGAGCAAGTGCCTCAATATCATCGATCAATTGCTGATAAAAATCGGCGTCCGGGTCCAATAGTGCACCAGGTAGTATAATCTCAACACCTTCGCTGGTAGCTCTTCCATTTATTGTCCAATTTTTAGGATCCGAAGAATGGTAAATGAAACCTAAATCCAAAAGACTTGCCGTAAGTACTGTCTGCTCGTTTAGATAACTCGTAAAGCCAAGGTCTAGGCCAAGACCCAGATCGCCTCCAAAAAGTGCTCTTTTGGTAAAAACACCGGCAACATCTTCGCTATCTGCATCTCTTAGTACATTAAGGCCTGATGTGCGCATTTCTAAATCGGCATCCAAGGTTGTTGATATCAAATTATTCTGACCTTCGGTATTTTGTAAAAAACCTTTATTTCCGGTAGAGTTAAAGTCCAATACTCCTGAATAAACCTTGGCCCTACCCCCTATCAATAATTTCTCACTTACACGTTTTCTTACCCCGAAATGGTACACATTCACAATCGAACCTCTAGTCTTTAAATGACTTAAATCGAACTGTCGAAAAGTATCTGCATTTCCATCGAAAGCCAAGATTGCATAATCTTTGAACCAATAGCCTATGGCATCACCTTCATTATAGATACCAAAAGAATAAAAATAATCTGGATCTTTTGATCTCCATCCAACATTGAGAATTTCAATCTGGTAATTACCACTGAGTTCATCTGAAATCTTCATATTGTTCAGAAGCTTATCTCTTACTTTATCATTGATACTTATTCCGTCATCTGCAAAAATGTCATAGGCCGAAACCCCACTGGAACCAGCATAAAAAGAAATGCCGGATACACCAGGAATACCACCATACCATTTGAAATCAGTATCAGCCGCAGGATTGACCATCAAAGATTGTGGAATATCAGTAAAATCGTAGAGCAACTGTTTATTTTGGCTGCTTACGTAAATGCACCCCATTAAGAAGACCATAAAAAAAATAGGGGAAATCCTCATTTTACTCGAACTGTGAATTTACCGCTCGATTTCAGGGTTATCTTTGGTTCAGGAACGGAGGAAGTACTAATCGTATCACCTAAATTTATAGCACTCACCCTAATAGCAGAAAGGTTTGTAATTATATCGATACTGCGGCCAGCTGGGCCATAGACTATTTCTCTTTGAAGAATTGATGTGGGGGCAGGTTGTACAGTAAATATTTCTGTATCAAGAATAGCATCGGCATCATCTAAAAATTCAACGGTTATTTCCAATTCTTTACTTGTAGTGTTTTCAACAACATAAGTAACCGTACCTTCAATAACACGTTCAGCAAAAAGGTCTGCATTAAAAGCGTCAAAGTTGAAGTCACTGCTGAAAACCGTATTGCCAGTCACCAAATTGACGAGTTCTTCAGATGCCTCTACATACAGCAAGCTAGCCTCTAGTGTCGGGGTGAGACTTAGGTCATCATATTGGTCCACATCTATGTCTTCAACGCATGAAGCCGCAATCACCAAGGTGAAAATTCCTAAAATAGAATATCTAAACAAATGTTTCATCAAAAACCCTATCTGAACCTGCTTTTTAAATATGAACAGGTTCTAAAAGTATAACTCTACAAAAGGGTTTTTATTTCACTTAAATCATGAATCATTTGGCTCAAATCATGCTGAGGTTCATTATGTCCGTTGAAGTGTAGTGTATGAAAACCAACGGCCTTGGCACCTAAAATATCGGCTTCTAGACTATCTCCTATCATAAGCGACTTTTCCGCAACCGTGTCTGCATTCTTAAGGGCAAGCTCAAAAATAATGGGGTTCGGTTTCTTTACGCCTGCCATTTCTGAATTTATAACATGATCGAAGTAGCCATCAATATTGGAATTTCTTAGTTTTTTATCTTGAATTTCTTGAAATCCATTGGTGATGATATGAAGTCGGTATTTGGGTTGCAAGTAGTTAAGAACCTCAATAGCACTTGGAAAAAGATGGTTGTACGAGGATAAATGTTGAATATACTCCTCCGATAAAACATGTATCATATCATCAGATATCCCATAACCCAAATCATCAAAAACAGACTTCAAACGTTGGTAACGTAGCTCAGTTTTGGTAATTTTTTCTTCCCGATATAATTTCCAGAAAGCTAGGTTGGCCGGCACATAGATTTCCAAGAAATCTGTCAAATCCACTCCTATATTGTTAGAACTCAATATTCTTTCAAAAGTGAGGGCCGAATTACGCTCAAAATCCCAGAGCGTATGATCCAAATCGAAAAAAATATCGGTCACAAAACCCCTAAACATTACTGCCCTTTATTACGGATTCATATAGTTTTTTCCAATCCACCTTATGTACGCCTCCGATGAGTTCGTTCGAAAAGATGGTAATAAAATCTCCATGTACTTTTTTTACCTCTTCACACAAAAGGTTCATCATATTCAAGATTTCATCTTCTTTTTTAAACCCGAGCATCGCGTAATCGTGAATAGCAAAAGGGTGAATACGTATCGGTTGCTGAACTTCAAGATTGATATCATAAAAATAAAAAGGCGAACAGGTGCTTGCACGAAACCCAATCTCATGGGTGTAACCCATAGTGTAGTCATCCGAAAATTCCGCATCGACCAAATTTCTATAGGTATCGGGCACATCAACCCGGTTGTAACGCATTCTTGAATGATTAACCTCACGGTTCACTACAGAAGCGAGCTTTTTCTTTTCAGTTCTTAACAAGTCAATATTGGAAAATGAACTGTAAGATGCCGAAAGTGCAACCGTACTATAATCAGCAATGGACTTTATTAAAAATCGAAATCGATTGTTATTGGGCGAAACATTTTTGTCATATGTAGAATAGGAGGCAAACTGAAAAAAGAACATACTTTTTACCTTCAGCTTCTTGTGAAGATCTATTAAATACGAATAATTATTATATGGATCTTTCTTCGGATTGAACCAAACACCAATACGGTTGAATACGCGTCTCAATTTAAAAGAGCCCAAGTCCAATAAGAGGCCTGCAACACTTCTCACGAAACCTCGATTGGCAAAACAGTGAGATGCGGTAACATCGATTATGGAAGTATAACTATATGATCTCTGCTTATAGGCTAAGCTTGGAAAACGCTCCTTGAGCTTTTCCATTAATTTATAGGCCCAAATATCTATGACAGGGCTTCTTAGAAAGCCATTTTTATAAGCAATGCTCTCACTGGGGGGGAATCTCCCATGAATATCCTTAACATGTGGTAAATACTCCTCATATCGGCTCAATAAGTAGAAACTTGCGGAAAAAATGTCAAAAGGGATGGTGCTTCTCTCACCTACATTGAAAAAGCAGGGAACTCCTTCCCAGGTATTCATATTAATTGTTATATCATTAATACCCTGTTCAAATAACAAATCATTGCTTCGAATAAAAAACTCGTTCTGTAAAGGTTGTTTTGTATAGGTGATTTTAGCACCTGAATGCTTTATAAAATCTTCTACTTTGGTCGTAAAGGCCACTTCTATTCCCAGAATTCTAGTAAATAGTTGCTTCATGGTGTAACTGAAGCGAGGTGTTATTTTATGAGTGTAAATGAGCAACATAGAACTTCAAAGGGCAAAAATACAAATTCCAATTCCCAATAATGCAGGGCAACACGCTTTAAAGTAATTTTGAGCCATTATCGAATAAAAAAATGCTCTTTATAATCTCAAAGAATTTGCTCATCGGCAAAGCTATAGTACTCCTTATGTGTAATAATCAAATGGTCCAAAACACTGATGTCAAGCACTTGTGCAGCGGATTTCAATTTTTCCGTAATCTGCCTATCGGCCTTACTCGGTTTTAGGGTACCCGATGGATGATTGTGCGCAAGAACCAAAGCTACTGCCCCTAAATCTAAAGCTTGCCTCATAACTAAACGAATATCAACCAAGGTTCCGGTAATTCCACCTTTACTCAGTTGTGCCATTTGAAGTACTTTGTTAGAGTTATTAAGGTAGACAATCCAGAATTCTTCATGCTCTAATTCACCTATTTTTGGTTGTAGCAGTTCATAAACGCTTTTACTACTTGTAATCTTAGTGATTCTTTGTTCTTTTTCTGATCTTCTTCGCCTTCCAATTTCCAAGGCCGCTGTAATTGTGACGGCTTTTGCCTCACCAATACCCTTGAATTTCATTAATTGATTGATGCTCAATTTCCCCAATTCATTGAGATTGTAGTTCGAAGAAGCCAGGATGCGCTTGGAAAGCTCAACAGCACTTTCGTTTCGGCTCCCTGAACCTATCAAAATAGCTATGAGCTCCGCATCGGATAAAACCGCCCTGCCCTTTTGTATCAACTTTTCTCGAGGCCTGTCATCATTTGACCAGAATTTTATTGAAAATGATGTTGTTTTTTCCTGCATTTGCTAAAAATAGGTATTTGTAATCAAATGAAGAAAAGGCTGAAAAAGTAAAGACTTATTTTTTAACAAACTCGAGAATCACGACTAATCATCCTCGGACTGAATCTCTTGATATTCAATTTTAGCTCGAGTGTCATTGACAGACCTGTCCTCTTCTAAAATCACATTTGACATCCCCAACATAAAGGCTGTTAAAAGGAGTGAGATCTTTTGCCTAACAAATCTACGTATCTTTGGAAAAATCGCTTTTCGAGCCCTTCGCATGTACATTAAAGATCAAAAGATGTTCCAAATTCAATGGAACTGACATATGTTCAGCTACGTTTTGAAAAAATCAATTTTCTATCATTGATTTCAATTCTTCCAAATCAAGACCTCCGTAATTACCAGAACTCATAAAAAGCAAGACGGAATTAGTATAATCTTGTTGAAAAACGAAATCTTTGAATGCTGATGCATCCGTATGAATTTCCAAATCATTTCGTTGAAAAGCAGTTGAAATCTGTTCGGCACTTACCGCTGCCAATTTTTTAATGGTAACAGATTCTGGAAGATAAAAGACCACCGCACTATCCGCAGCATCAAGTGCACCCTTATACTCTTTTATAAATTCAGAATTAAAACTACTGTATGTGTGAAGTTCTAAAAAGGCAATTAATTTCCGATTCGGATATTGTTCTTTAACGGCCTTGGTCGTTGCCGCCACTTTACTTCGTGAATG
>CAZTLZ010000164.1:0-7567 GCA_964614665.1 uncultured Maribacter sp. | reverse complement strand
GCGCTACATTCTGCTCATAGTCCTTATGATCTTTCATTATATCAATATGAGGCCAGTACCCCACAGGGGCCAAAACCTTTGCTGTTCTTTCTACCTGGGCAGCAGTTCTTTTCTTTTCCCAATTCAATAAAAATTCCAATTCTGCTTTTGTCTGGTCTGAACTGTTCGCAGGATATTTCACCGAATTCTTAAGACCGTCTATTTGGCTCGATAGTAAATAGGTAGGTGCCACCGCAGTATACAATAGAGCAACCGATCCGTAATTACTGGGTAGATAGACAACACTATCTAAAGTAGCCCTTTCCTGATTAGGTGTCGCGCTCAATAGCGCAAAATCGGCATAATGATTTTTAGCAGGTTCCAAAGGATGTAACGTCTGCGAAAAACAAGTAGCGGATTGAACTAAAAAAAGAAGAATTATTATCCTTTTCATGGGTTGATTTTCTATGGGAACAGTGTTTACTTCAAATTTACACTATTATGTAAATAGGCAGTCCATATTTTACCAAAAGAGCTTCGTATACTAGACATTTGAATATGTCATATTGCTTGTCATCGTTATACCCGTGGATGATATTTCTACTTTTTTCACAGTTCATGCAACTATCCTAACTTCGTGTTGTCTTTAGAGTGAATTTAATTAATTGAATAGGTTAAAACCGACCTAGAACATTGAAAACCGATATCCGTTTTACGCATCA
Organism: uncultured Maribacter sp.; assembly: GCA_964614665.1. Lineage (GTDB taxonomy): Bacteria > Bacteroidota > Bacteroidia > Flavobacteriales > Flavobacteriaceae > Maribacter_C. The sequence goes on along the minus strand of CAZTLZ010000164.1, from coordinate 6,866 downwards.
GGCGCTTGTAGAAAAATGCAAGTCTGGCCATAGTAGCTCGCAATACGAGCTATATGAACTGTATGTTGATGCTATGTACAATATTGGTATGCGGATGCTGGGTAATAAAGAAGATGCTGAAGATATTGTACAAGAAAGTTTTGTATCCGCCTTTAAAAACTTGGGAAGTTTTAGCTACGAAAGCACCTTTGGCGCTTGGCTAAAGCGAATCGTAATCAACAAGAGTATCAATTATTTAAAAGCAAAACGGATTGCCGTAGTACCGATGGATGCGCATGAATTTCATTTGACTGAAGAAGTTAATGAAAAAGCGGATGCAGTTGATATCAAAAAAGTAAAGGTGGGGATTAATAAACTGCCTGCCGGATACAAACAAATCATCAATCTGTATTTGATAGAGGGGTATGATCATATTGAAATTGGTGAAGTCTTGGGTATTAGTACCTCTACTTCTAAATCACAATACCACCGGGCAAAGAAAAAATTAGTGGAAATCATAAACGAATTGTAATGGACAATTTTGAAAAACATATACGGGAGAATGCATCGCAGTTCGACGAGCACAAGGCAGATCGCTCGAAGATGTGGGCCCATATTTCTAAAGAACTTGAAATGGAGCAACCAAAAGTGGTTTCTCTCTGGAAATCACCGATGTTTAAAATGGCCGCCGCATTGCTGCTTTTGTTCGGCATTGCAAGTTTTATTGCGCTGACAATTCTAAAATCAGACAACTCTCAAGAGACCCAATATGCCTCTAAAGAATTATTGGATATAGATATGCATTATAAAGGTTTGGTGTCCTACCAAGTACAGTTGGTGAAAAACCATCCCAAATTAACTGATGAAGATAAAGTCGAGTTTTTATCCTTTATGGACGAACTCGATACCGAATATGAACAGTTGCGCATAGAAATGCGCAGTAACCTTGACAATGAGTTGGTATTGGAGGCCATAGTCTCCAATTACAAACAGCGCATTGAACTGATTGAAAATCTATTGAAACAGATAAACGATTCTAAAATACAAGAAGATGATTATGGATACACGTTGTAAAAAACTACTGTGGCTAGCTCTAGTGCTGGTTGTCAGTACCTCCATCACTGCGCAGGAAAAAGTATCTAAGAAGATATCGAAAACCTACGCCATGACCAATGCAGGTGAACTGCAACTAGAGAACAAATATGGTCACATCAATCTCAACGGATGGGATAAAGATGAAATATCGGTGGAGGTCGTTGTTACGGTAAACCATCGTAAAATGGAAACTGCGGATGAGTTGTTACATCGAATCAATCCCATTTTTAGGGAAAGTGATGATTTTGTTTACATCGGATATGAAATTGCCGAAAAAAGTGACAATTGGTTCACCAACTTTTTCGAGAAGGCAAATCCGTTCGACTATGATCGCAGTAATATTCAAATCGATTATACGGTAAACCTCCCTAGAAAAACCGAATTGAAGGTGACCAATACTTTTGGAGATGTCATCCTTGAAGGTTGGACAGGAAAGCTGAAGGCTTTGGTAGAACATGGCGATGTGTGGATCAACGAAGATTTGAACAAGGCCGATATCACAATGCGTTATGGCAAGTTAAGGGCAAGAAACATTGGTTATGGTTCCCTTGATTTAAGAAATGGAGGACTTGATATGAAAAGCTCAACAAGCTTACGAATTACGAGCAGCGGTACTGACATGACCCTGAGCAACGTCAGTTCTTTGGAGTTGTATTCAAATAAAGATGAAATCAGCTTAGAGGAAGTGGGTACTATTTACGGCTCCTTGAAATTTACTACGATTCAACTAGATCGTTTGAAAACTTCGGCTGACATGAATATGAAAATTGCAGATTTTAGGGTTTTGAAAATTTTAGATCCAGAGGCGGGTATCGCAATCGAACAAGAATCTTCTGAAATAAGTTTAAATATCGCTGATTTTTCTCATCATATAGATGTCACCTTAGAACAAGGCTTGGTTCGCTTACCAAAATCATATGAGGATATCGAATCTAAAATGTTGGATAAGAGCAAAAAGCTACGAGAAATCAAAGCATCATATGGAAATGGAAAACTAGGAAGTATTTTAGTTACCGGCCGTAAAGGGGTAGTATTATTCAAAGAATTATAATCTTTCTTGACTTAAGTCATTCTAAAAAGCTTATGGAAAATCGAACTTAGCTATCGTTTCTAAAATTTAATAACGAAATGTGCAACTTTTCAAAAAATCAATTGTCTATCTAAGTAATCAATCATCATAAAACAACACTATGAACAATCAAAAATTACTAATACTAATTATAGTCTCGCTTCTAGGAATGTTGAGCTTTGCGCAGGAGGACGAAGATTATGTAGAATTCAATGACCGCAACAATGTAGTTCACGGTGTCTATTTGGGACTGTCGATGCGTTATGGGGAAATTGACAACGCAGATTCCTATATGGGTGGGTTCAAAGTCGCTTATGTAGCCAACCAACAATTTGAAGTTGGTTTCGAGGGTAATGTCATCTATTCCGAACAGAATATATTCAATACTCGAAATGGTGAAAACGAAGATTTAATTGGTGGCTACGGGGGGCTGCACCTTGAGCCTATACTATTTAGTAAGTCGATGGTAAACCTTTCTTTTCCGATATTGATCGGTGCTGGGGCCGTTGGTTATGTAGATCGTAAGACCATTCAAAATGAAGAAGATGTCGACTTTGATGAGGATGATGTTGCCGTACTTTTTGTACTAGAACCTGGAATTAGCGCGCTCTTTAATATTAACCGTTATCTGCAGTTAGAAGCCGGGGTTAAATATCGTTTTTCAAATAAAATTGACCTGTTCGAGAGTCCTGTTGACCGTATCAATGGCTTTTCTGGAGGAATCGGAATCAAGGTCGGTGTCTTTAATATGGGTAGAAACCGATATAAGAAAAACATCGATGATGGAAAATAATAAGAAAGAACCAGGTCGTTTTCATAAGGCAATCGAAACAAAGCGTGTCTTTATAGAAGATAATCAAGTCTTTATGAGACGAGATGCTGACAAGCACTCAACTTCAAATGGACATGGAGAAGTATGGTACCCCATTCAATTGGAGTGGATACCAGTATAAATAACATCAATTACCATTAGAACATCCACAAAAATTCAATCAAAATGAAAACAACAAAAATCATCATCGGACTCATTCTAGCAATAGGATTCCTAAATTCTTGCGACCACGATACCATTCGGGCTACGGGAGAAGTAACTTCATTAGATTATTCAATTCCATCCTACTCTGAATTGAAAGTTTCTGATGCTTTCAATGTCTATGTGACCTTTTCAGAAACCGAGGAGAGTGTTCGTATCGAAGCCAACGATAACTTGCATGACAAAATCATTGTCAAAAGGGAAGGTAATACCCTGGTAATCAAACTTGATAAATTCACCAGCGTCCGTGGTAATGCCACTTTAAATGCCTACATCGTAACAAACGACATCTCTACCTTCGATATTAGGGGGGCATCACGTTTGATTTTGGAAAACAAATGGACCGTTTCAGATGGAAGAATTGATCTATCGGGATCCTCTGATTTTACAGGAGAAGTAAATGCTGAACGCTTATACCTCGATACCACGGGAGCATCTAGTTTAGACCTTTTTGGTAGTACAAATTGGCTCAATGGAAAGCTTAAAGGAAGTAGTTCTATCCATGATTATGATTTATCGGTTGACAACTTGAAAATAGAACTTTCCGGCGCAAGTGAGGCATTTCTTGAGGTGAACGAGACAATCGATATTACTGCATCTGGTGCAAGCGTACTTAGTTATAAAGGAAACGCCGTTGTCAATAATAAAAAGCTAACTGGATCATCGGAAGTTAGAAATAGAAATTAAAAAACTATTTGTTTCTTTTTATCAATTCTGCCTCAATGTCGGTCAAAGTAAACCCTTTTGCCTGTAGCAAGATTAAATAGTGGAATAATAAGTCTGCACTTTCGTATAAGAATAGTTCATCGTTATCATCCTTGGCTTCGATAACAGTTTCAACAGCCTCCTCCCCGACTTTTTGGGCAATCTTGTTAATGCCCTTTTCAAAAAGGGAAGCCACATAAGAAGAGCTACCATCGTTGGTAGTTCTTCTCTGTTTAATAATGTCTTCCAATTCAGATAGAAATCCGAAATTAGATTTGTTTTCCTCTCCCCAACAGGTATCACTTCCGGTGTGACAGGTAGGTCCAACGGGATTTACATAAACTAAGAGCGTATCACTATCGCAATCATTTTTTATAGCAATAACATTCAAGAAGTTGCCACTTTCCTCACCTTTCGTCCATAAGCGTTGCTTGCTTCTGCTAAAAAAGGTCACCTTCTGGCTTTCTTGTGTTTTATCTAACGCTGCTTGATTCATATAGCCCAGCATCAAAACATTTTTGGTTATGGCATCTTGAATTATCGCAGGTATTAATCCATTTTCAGACTTATCCCAATTTGGGTTATTAAAAGTATAATTTCGATTCATCGTGTTCGTTTTCAATTTTGTCTTCCTCTTTGCATGTCTGGTATTTTATTCATCCGCAACAAGTATATTGGGAAACCAAGTTCTTCTTCAGTATTGAATATTCTAAGTCCGAATTTCTGATACAACTTTACCAGGTCTTCCGATGCTGTATCAACAATTATGGGTAGTTTGTTATTTTTAAAATCCTTAAAAACTTGCATAATCAGTTTTGCCGAGGTGACCGTACCTTTATATTCATTCTTCACCGCAAAAATCATTGGCCGTATGTATTCTCCATCTGGGTAATTACGTTCCACGATTTTTTGACGCTTTAAAACTTTACCGATTCTCTCAATACCAATAGACAAAAATGCTAATCGTAAACTGGATATCAACGTCGCAAAGCTAAACTTATCCTTATGGGCATAAGTTATCAATAGACAACTGGCTCTATTGTCCGATAGAAACACCTCTCCTGTACGTATGGCCTTATCGAAAAGATATTCCATTAAAACACGCATTCTTTGGATACGTCTTTCATCTTGTTTTACCACAAAATTTATTGAGTTATCATCCCTCAAAGGGGCAAAAGCCTCTACCAAGATGTCAACAACAATCATTTTGTCCGTTTTACGCGCTTTAATCAATTCCTTTTGTTTTATAGACGAACGGGAATTCCGTTTTCCTTTAACTCTTCTTTTAAATCGTTGATCTTTATCTCTTTAAAGTGAAAAACACTTGCTGCTAGTGCGGCGTCTGCTTTGCCGTTTACAAATGTATCGGTGAAATGTTGTATTGTACCTGCGCCACCAGAGGCGATAATCGGAATATTCAATTCCTCTGATAAAACGGCCAAGGCCTCATTTGCAAATCCGTTTTTAGTGCCATCATGGTCCATAGATGTAAACAATATTTCTCCTGCACCTCTTTTCTCCACTTCCTTGGCCCATGAAAATAATTCTTTTTCTGTTGGTACTTTTCCTCCCACAAGGTGAACTATCCATTTACCATCTATTTGCTTGGCGTCAATAGCTACAACAATACACTGTGAGCCAAATTTGGCCGTCAAATCATTGATCAGCTGTGGATTTTTAACTGCCGAGGAATTTATCGAAACTTTGTCAGCACCGTTATGTAAAAGAATATCAACATCTTCAATAGAGGAAATACCGCCACCGACCGTGAACGGTATACTCACTTTTTCAGCAACATGGTAAACGAGCTCGGCCAATGTCTTTCTTTTCTGCTCAGTTGCTGAAATATCAAGGAATACCAGCTCATCAGCTCCTTCCCTGCTATAGATTTCAGCCAGTTCAACAGGGTCGCCCGCATCTCGTAAATCTACAAAGTTGACTCCCTTTACAGTTCGACCATCTTTGATATCCAAACAAGGTATTATTCTTTTTGCAAGCACTACTCTTTATTTTTAATTTTTAAATCAATGCCGTCATAAAAGCCAAGGTCTTTGTTCTTAAGTTGTTTTACCCAAAAAGCAATCTGCCCGGTATGGTACGAATAGTGCTCAACCGCATGAATTATGATCCCGACACCGGATAAAGAAAATCCCTGTACTGACCTTATTTTTAATAGTTGCTTTATACTAGCATCAAAAATCACCCTTTTGGCATTATCAACAGTATCTTCTAGTTTGCTCAAAATTTCAGACTTGTTCGCACTTTTACCAATTGAAAACTCCAAATCACGGTTTCGAACATCCTTGGTTTCACCGAGCGAAGCGATGATGTACTGCGTAATATTACCACATAAATGCAGCATTAAGTTGGCAATACTGTTCAGCGAATCATTAGGTTTTAACCATAGTTCCTCTTCTGAAATCTCGGTTAGACTTTTCTTGATCATTCGTGTATTCTCGTTCATACGGTACAAAGCATTTTTGACCAACTCCTCTACTATTTTTTCTTCATTACTCATACTGACAAAATATAGTTTTCTAATTGTTTTAAGCTAATTCTATTTTCATAAATGGCTTTTCCAATAATAGTGCCTTCACACCCAATTTCAGCTAACCTAGGTAGCTCATCATAATCGGATATTCCTCCAGAGGCGATTAATTTAAGCTTGAGCGAATCTTCAACTTCGCTTTGCCCGGCAAATATTTTTTCGTACAAATTAAAAGCTGGACCTTCTAACATACCATCTTTACTTATATCCGTGCAAATTACATATTGAATTCCCTTTCCTTGATATTCTTGAATAAATGGAATCAATTCTTCATTAGATTCTTCTTGCCATCCGGAAACGGCTATTTTTTCATCAAGGGCATCCGCCCCTAAAATAACCTTGTCGGCCCCGTACTTTGAAATCCAATTCGCAAAAGTACCTCTGTCTTTTACCGCGATACTTCCACCGGTAATTTGATTTGCCCCACTCTCAAAGGC
>CAZTLZ010000163.1:0-7612 GCA_964614665.1 uncultured Maribacter sp. | reverse complement strand
TGCTGGTGGTGGTGTTGCTTTGGTAAGAGCAAAATCGGTACTTGGTAAAATTGATGCAGAAAATGCTGATGAAGAAACCGGGGTTCAGATTGTTGCACGAGCCATTGAATCGCCATTAAGAACCATTGTATCCAATGCTGGAGGTGAAGGTTCTGTAGTTGTAGCAAAAATCATGGATGGAAAAGGAGACTTTGGCTATGATGCTAAATCTGAAAAGTATGTTGAAATGTTGAAGGCGGGTATTATAGATCCTAAGAAAGTAACTCGTGTTGCTTTGGAAAATGCAGCCTCTGTTGCGGGAATGATCCTAACTACAGAATGCGCCTTGACAGATATTAAAGAAGATGCACCAGCAATGCCCCCAATGGGAGGCGGTGGCGGAATGCCAGGCATGATGTAAGTCAGGCAACACCGAAGAGCTATTTATTAGCTTCTTAATGTTGCGTATTTAAAATTAAATCCCGCTTTAGAATTTTCTAAAGCGGGATTTCTCATTTTCGTGGGATCTTCCTCAATTCCCGAATACCTCAGTTTCATAAAAAGCTGGAATCGAAAACCAATAGCCCATAAATGAAGTTGAGGTTTTCAATGTTCCAGATCCTGTTACGGCTTCGCCGAATAAATTATATTGGGTCCCCTGATTATCTTGAAAAACAGCTTCGGAATTTTCATTGTATACATAGCTAAACTGTGTTGTGCTTTGAGATACATCCAACTCAAAAGAGGCCATAAATGTTGAACTGCCTACAATCAGGTAGTTCTTCCCTTTAAAAGAATCTAAAATGATATTCGTTGAATCAAAGTCCGAAAATCGATAGACCTTCGCATCACTATCATCGATTATTGCGTGAACCCTTTCTTTAAGAGGTAATCTCGAATCTTTAGGCGTAGGAAACAAGAAGAAATTGTTATTAGTTTTGTAATCCACGTACGGATATACACCATAAGTTCTAGCAAAGCCCGTGTCCAAACTCATAAGTTTTGTATCGGGGAACATGGTTTTCCAAGTTTTCCAATCCGTTTCAACAAGCGTTATCACATCAGCCTTATTCCCACTCAAACTGCCATTTACTGATTCGCTCAAAAGTTGCGACCAGTTGCTTCTTGTCGCTCTATCAAATGGAATGAGGTTCGTCTGATATAGCAAGCCCGAAACGCCAAAAGTTGTTCGATTGCCGTCTACCACCCTATTCCAACCAATTCCTGTGCCTGTTAGAGGGCAATAGGTTATTGCCAATGAAACGTCACCGATATCATCGTTGACAATCTCATGCCAATCTAATATAATGTGCTGATAAGCGCGAATATCGTTACCGTTTTTATACCCAATTACTAAATCGTTATCTCCTAAAATTGAGGAATTGTCGGCCGTAACCATTACTGGGTTTTCCAAAGCAGGAATACCATCACGTCCTGGGCCACCATCCAAAACCTCGGCAACGGGTATGCTCCAATCAGTCGAGGTATTCTCGACCTCATTGGAATCAGGGCTTTGAGGAGTGTCTTGTGTATTTGATGTACTACATGAAAATAGTAAGGTCAAAAAAGCGAACAATAAAATAGTATTTTTCATAGCGTATCAATTTAATATATTCAATTCTTTCTTTTTCAATGTAAAGGAAACCCCTGCTGTAAAACGTAGGGTAGGTGTTAGCTGTGTACCATCCACAAAGCTATAAATGGGAATTTCCAGTCTAGAACTAATGGAAATTGCAGAGGTAATATTGACAACCATCTCTGGTCTCAAAAACATCCATTCACCTCCTGTGTTCGGTACTTCGGATGAGTTTATCTGATCGGCCAAGGCCTTTCTATACTTCAAAACCAATCCAGGACTAAAAATTGTACTAAAGGCCATGAATTGATCGGTATAACCTACATTGGTTTGAATAACATTACCAAATTCATACACCGAGGTATTATTCAAATACGAATTATTCTTACCCGTTGCTCGATAGGTAAAGCTACTTGAAAGTGTTGCTGAGGGTCTAAAACCGAGTCCTTTTGACACCGAAATCCATCCTAAAAGGTCCCAAGCACTACTACCTGGCTGTAGGTCGGCCGTCAATTGAAAACCTTGGGTAGTGGTCAAATCAGACTTGCCCAATGGTGCCTTGGTTCCCAAGCCTAAATTCAAACTAGTGCGCGCGCCCAAAATATCAGCAATAGTATACTTGGCTAAAAAAACCGCATCTCCTAGACCCGAGGTTTCCGAAAAATTCTCATTGCCAAATTGTGAAATTGTTCTTGTTTGATTTACCCATGTAAAAAGGGTTTCCAAAGACAGCCTATCAGTAAAAGCGTAGGCGGCATTTAATAAGGCCGAATTCGTTATTCGCAATCTGGAATCATCATCCAATTTATCAGATCCAGCATTCAGGGTATTCAAATTGTTATAATCGTAGTTCAACCCTACGATAAGAGAACCCTTTCCTATATTCGGCAAACCCAAATTATTGGACAGGGGCACCCCACCAGAACAACATGTTTGGGCAAAAATATATTGACAGCCTATTAGAAAAAGGCTTGTAAAAAAAATCCGTATCATTTCTTTTTCAGAGAGCGATACGGATTTAGTGCTATTTTATGATATTTCCTTACAGCATTTAGCCTTGAATTACTTATTATGACTTTTCACAACTTCATCATCACGATACCTGCAACATGGCATAACCTTATTATATGCTTCTTCCGTAGCCCTCAGCTCTTTTGTATCATGACCTACCGCAACCAAGGCCGTTTTCACTTCCATCGAATTTGTTTTGCGTTCGTCCATTATCAGGGATAATTGATGTGAAGGTATATCCCATAAGGCATACTTCACACCTTTTACGCCAAGAGCCGCTTTTTCAATACGCATTTTGCACATTTCACAGACTCCATCCACTTCCATCGTAATTTTCTTGTTCTTCTCTTGAGCAAAAGTTGTTGCTGTGAAAAGTACTAATGCTACAACCGTAATTATTTTTTTCATGATTAGTTCTAATTTTTTAATTTATATCGAAAGCCCGCATAGAACATTCGACCCATAATAGGGGCATATACAACACTAGTATCAAAATTTGCGCCAAATGGATTTTCCGCACCCAAAACAGGGGTCTTTTGCCTAAAATTAGACAAATTCTCACCACCAGCATAGATTTCGAACTTCTTGGAAAACACTCTCGTGACTTGGGCATTCATTAGGCTATATCCCTCAGCAAACTCACCCAATCGAAATTCAGGTGGATTAACATTCGTATTGGGCAATCGCTGCTTTCCGACAGTATGCAAGGTATAATCAAACTTCCACTGCCCTCCACTATCCTTTAATTCGGTTTCGTAGCTCACATTGGCAAAAAATCGATTCCTTGCTTGCAGCGGCTTTTGCAAAAGGCCATCTCTATAGGCTGTTTTAACATCGTAATATTTATAGGCCGTTCGCAACTCGAGATTAGGCACTATCTCATGGGTCACCTCAAATTGAAAGCTGTTGGCATAACTTTTTCCATCCAAATTATAAAAGGAAACAACCCTAGGGTTTTCCCAATCAACTACAACTTGATTTTTGAAATCCGTCTTGTAGAAATCAACGCTCACATTACCCGGTCTCCCTAAAAAGGTAAAGCCTTGTAAAAAACTCACCCCATAATTCCAAGCATCCTCAGGTTCTAGGCCATAAACACTTCCTTCGAAATCTAAAATCTGAATTTGTCTAGCCGAAGCGAACAATTGCTGGTTTTCTGCAAAAATATTGGCTGCTCTCCTACCCCTGCCGAAAGAACCACGTAAACTTCCTCTTTCCCATGGGGAATATCGAATATGGAATCGAGGGGAGATAAATGTTCCTAATCTATTATGGGTATCTACTCGAAGTCCTGCAGTCAAACTTACTTTTTCCAAATTGTCATAACTATATTCGAAGAAAGCACCAGCCGATGCGTCATCCCTAGAAAAACTGGTTGTATTGACCAACTCATCATAGGCGTCATAGGCAAAAGTCAACCCCGCTTTGAATTTGCTTTGCGTATCTCCAATGATAGAATTGAATATCAAATTTGAATATACGCTTTCATGATTGATATCATATCTGTTGATTCCGAAATAAGACTCTTGGTCATGATTACTATAGGATGCCTGAAAACCAAAACTCTGATAGGGTAATTCGGGAAAAACATAACCTAACTTTACTGAAGAGTCAAAACGTCGAGTGACGATCTCACCTCCCCAAAGTTCATTTCCGACTAACGTATTCGTGTTGCCAAAACCTCTAATCGCTTCCGGCGCATCTGGGTCAAAATCAACCTGACCGACCTGCTTTTCATCATTCAAAAATCGAATATTAAGAAAGCTCACCCAACCCGTTTCCGGGTTTTGATACTGCCAACGATTCATTACATTGATTTGGTTGGCAAGTGGCGCGTCTAAAAACCCATCATCATTGTTCTCTTCTTTTTTAGTTCTTGCGTTACCATGAATATATATACCTGTGCTCCACTTATCGTTCAATTTATGATTGCTATGAGTGTTCAATTCCATACGCCCATTTTTATTGAAATATCCGTTAACGAACAAAATGTTATCAGTCAATGGTTTTACCAACTCCGCATTTATCTGACCAGAGATACTTTCGTATCCATTAACAACGCTTCCGGCACCTTTGGTAATTTGAATACTTTCTACCCAGGTACCAGGTGTAAATGTCAATCCAAACGCCTGCGAAGCTCCCCGCACCATTGGAATATTTTCTTGCGTGATCAACAAATACGGACTTGTCAAACCCAACATTTGAATTTGTTTGGTACCTGTAAGCGCATCTGAAAAATTGACATCAATGGCGGGATTAGTTTCAAAACTTTCTGATAAATTACAGCAGGCAGCTTTCAGTAATTCTGCACTATTCACGGTAATCACATTTTGTGAGCTGAAATATGCCTTTTGAACGGCATCACGTTTCTTTTCCACAACTACTTCATCCAATTGATTGGAAGGTTGAAGCGAGTGGTGTACCATTTTAGGTTCATTAATGGTAAGTGTATCGGATTTAAATCCGATATAACTAATTATCAATTTATTGTATCCCTTTGAAAAAGGAATACTGAATAAACCCTCATCGTTGGTAATTGTTCCGATTTGAGAGTTCATCCAATACACATTGGCTCCAGATAGACCAATATGTTTGTTTTCCGAATTGGCCTCCATAACCATCCCTTCAACCTTTTCTTGTGAAAACGAAAGAATGGGTAGCAAACCGATTAATACATATATGTATGACTTCATTTTATTTTTTATTGTAGACCCAAAGGTCTTCATGAAATACTATGTCATACTATTAAATAACATTACACTGGCCATCACTAGCATTATCGTATTTTCAATAAAGGTCGCTTCAGTCATGGGAAGTTTTAAAGCTGTGCCTAGACATGCGCAACGAATGCTCTTTTTGTCAAGTAATGTTTTGCTAACCCCTATAGTTGTAATACCCAAAATCACAATGGTCGTAACGAGTGCAAATGTGACCTGAAATCGCATCAAGAACAAAAGTCCGAGAGCCACTTCAATAAAAGGGTATACCCATCCGTAGGCCGGTATTGCTTTGGCCAAAGGGTCATACATACGAAAACTTTCAGGAAAACCTTTTAAATCCAACAGTTTGAAAAAACTAAACACGATATAAAAGAGGCCCATAAAATCAAGCATAGCCTCTCTAATATCCCATTCTTTGTAGTTCAAGAAAAAGGCCGCAACAAAGAGGTACAGAAAAACCAGCAAAAGTGGTTTTAGTTGTTGAAACTTGGATTTTTCCCCAACTCCATTCCTTTCCATTTCTGAAATGTGATTTCCTTTTTCAACAATGGAGTACTTATCCGGTAAAGCCGATTCAAAAATAGGAATGGGGATATGTGTAGGCGAAGAGATCTTCGCTTCTGCCTTTTCCAAATCAACCTCAACTTCAGTCACTCCATCCACCGCTGACAAAACATCAGCAACAGAAGCAGCACAATTGTTGCAGGTCATTCCCGTGATTTTATATGTATGTTTCATTAATAGTATTTTATTTTCATTTCCTTTCGGAAACTCTTTTTCACAATTTGAAATGCGAAATTTTATCTCTTTTCGAGTTTTAACCAAAAGAGATAGTTTCCCGTAAAGACGAGAGTGAAAATAAAATCAGATGAGATATACTTGATCAAGCAACTGAATGTCTTTGACAAGTATGGGTGGTGGATATTGTTCATCGGGAAGAGTGCGTTCCCTTTGAATTTGAAATAGGTTAAGATAAGAATGTCCGAATGTAATTAAAAAAGACTGTTGGCCAGTATCTAAATCATTAAAAGAAATCTTCAAATCATCCTGCCCTTCCACGAAAATGACCTCATCGTCACAGCATGAATTTTCGGTCTCATTAAGGTTCTGGTTATCAGAACTGTAAGTCATATCCATTCCGCAACCCTCTACCTCCACAAACAAGGTCATATCCATCAAACGCCCCATGCAGTAGTGCTTCTCAACCTTCCAAGAAACCGTGGAAAGCAAAAGCAAAAAAGCCATTGTTATGGATGCTATCTTATGAAATACCTCTTTCATTGTTACAAAAATACAAAATAATCGATTTTTTGGGATTCCAATCTACTTCTTTAACGAAAGTTTAGGGGCCATCGTATGGATACAAATCTAACTATTGGTCGTCTACATAATTATGGGCATCATGTTTTGTTTAAAAAGCATATACCTCATATACTTTATTTCTATTTTTGCAGTTAAGAATTTGAACTAACCATTAAATGTAGTTCATCGACAATTTATAACATTTTATCAATGAAACTCAAAAATTCAATTATGAAAAAAAATTTGAAATCAAGTTTGAAATACGGATTTCTTGTATTTACCATGGCCTTATTTGTAACTAGCTGTAGCTCTGATGACGGGTCGATATTCGACACCCCATTACCTGGAGATGAAACCGGTGGTGAAGACGATGAGGACAATACCCCTGAAGTAGCGACCATAATATTCAATGAGGCCAATCCCTCTGTCAATGTGACCTCTGCCAATGCAAGTGGTGAGGTAGGCACTACGGTACCTGGTAGAATTATCTTTACTTCGGATGCCACAACACAACGAAGAATGTACATCACGCAAAATGTCTCTGGTCAAGGAGATATGCCATTCAATAGTTTTGCTCTAGATAGTGATGATTTGGATAAAGTACTTAACGCAGATGGCTCTATTGATTTGGATGGCGCTACTAAAAAAGAAATCGACTTTACTTTTGAACTTCCTGTGCCCGATATCGACAATGGCCAAATTGTATATACATTCTGGACAACAAGAGGGAAAGGAGATTTTAGGGATATTACAAAAAGACTTGCGCTAGGTGCAGGAACAATTACGGTAACCGTAGGTTCGGGTACCAATCCCGCTGCCGCTGTTCGTACGTTTAGTGATATCAAACTATACGCGCCGGCCGAAGATGGAAACACAGAATCGTTCTTCTCATTATTAAACGAACAAGTTTATAGAATTGATGCTGGACCGGAATTTAGAGCTTTTTGGGATTTCGGGTATTACTTTGGTGCCTCCGGTGTTTCGGTTGATGAAGATGCATCTTTTGCTTCCACAGCGACTTTTG
>CAZTLZ010000162.1:0-7890 GCA_964614665.1 uncultured Maribacter sp. | reverse complement strand
ACGGAATCACCGCTGCACAGGCGGCCATCATCGCGAACACCTCGGGCACCAATACGGGTGACCAGGACATCTCGGGCATCGCCACCAATGCAACAAATATCGTTGCCAATGAAACCGATATTGCGACGAACGCTACCAACATCACTGCCTTGCAGACGGCGCCCGTTAAAGTATTTGGAAATGATTTTGAATTTTATGAAGACAATACAGTGTTTTCAACCAGTTCTACAACCGGATATGCAAGCGGAGATTTGACAACAGTAGCATCTTCATTTACTCCTTCTACGACCATTCCAGGAGCCACGTATAGAATTGGGACCAAGTGGAATTTCAAGTATGGAATATATCTTTATTCCGTTAAGTTCAGAATATATCACAATGGAAGCCCACTAATGACCACTCCTATAAATATAGAGGTGTCAGACACTACTGATGAACTACAATTATACGATGTTTCATATTTTGTAGCAACAGGAACAGATGTAATCGAATTAAGATGTGCAAGTGAGTACTTTTTATACACAGTTGATGTAAATTCAGTATTATTCGAAATATTTAGGGTACAATAGTATTGGATAGTTAATTGCACGCTAAAATTGGAATCCATGGGGTAATGTGAGTTCCTTGAGTGTTAATGATGCAGATGTCGACGGAGGGGATGAAACCTAGGGCCTATGACATTAATTATAATGGTGTTAGTATCAATGATACAGATGCTGAAGTTCACGTATAATGTACAGAGAGGTCCAAAGCACATTGTTCTTTTTTAAATTCTTTGTCCTTAATCTATGATGTGATAATTTGAATCTCAATAAAGTCAGCTAAAACAGATTACATCGGTTGAATAATTAAGTAAAGGCCCAAAAAATGATTAGTTTTGCAGCCTTAAACATTAAATGTTCATGAATATCCAACAAGAACTTTTGGCTAAAGTAAGAGAAGCTGTTTCCTCCATTTTCAAGGTTGATTTGCCCGCTGTAGAGTTTCAGCCAACAAGGAAAGATTTTGAAGGTGATATTACTGTGGTCATATTTCCTATGCTTAGGTATGTAAAAGGGAATCCAGAACTTATTGGAAAGCAAATCGGGGAATATCTTCAGGGAGAAGTAAGCGAGGTTTCGGGATTTAATGTGGTCAAGGGATTTTTGAATATCAGTATCAACGATACTTTTTATCTAGACTTTTTTAATGAAATAAAAGACGTCAGCAACTATGGATTTATGCCTAGGACCAAAGATGCGGTAATGGTCGAATATTCATCCCCGAATACGAATAAGCCACTTCATTTAGGTCATATTCGTAACAACCTTTTGGGATATTCGGTTGCCGAAATTTTAAAAGCTTCGGGTAAGAAAGTATACAAAACCCAGATTATCAACGATCGTGGAATACATATCTGTAAAAGTATGTTGGCGTGGCATCATTTTGGCAATGAAGACACTCCAGATTCTACGGGATTGAAGGGTGATAAATTGGTCGGAAACTATTATGTTAAGTTTAATCAGCAATACAACAAGGAAATTGAGGATTTAGTTTCTAAGGGAGTCGATAAGAAAAAGGCAGAAAAAGAAGCACCTTCACTTATAGAAGCCCAAGAAATGCTTCAAAAGTGGGAAGCCGGTGATGAAAAGGTAGTTTCCCTTTGGGAAAGAATGAACGGCTGGGTTTATAAAGGTTTTGATGAAACCTATAAAAACATGGGTGTTGATTTTGATAAGCTCTATTACGAAAGTGATACTTATTTATTAGGTAAGGATGTCGTCGCAAATGGACTCGAAAAAGGAGTGTTTTATAGAAAAGATGATGGTAGTGTATGGATTGATTTGACTGAAGATGGTTTGGACGAAAAAATTGTACTTCGTTCTGATGGTACGGCAGTTTACATGACCCAGGATATCGGAACGGCCATACAGCGTGTAAAAGATTACCCAGATATCACCGGTATGGTCTATACGGTTGGGAATGAACAAGACTATCACTTTAAAGTGCTTTTTCTTATTCTTAAGAAACTAGGTTTTTCATGGGCAGCGCAATTACATCACTTAAGTTATGGAATGGTCGATTTACCAAGTGGTAAGATGAAGAGTCGTGAAGGTACTGTAGTTGATGCCGATGATTTAATGTTGGAAATGACTCAAACGGCAGGCAATATTTCCGAAGAATTAGGCAAACTGGAAGGGTATTCTGAAGCTCAAAAGGAAGAGTTGTATAAGATAATAGGCCTGGGTGCTTTGAAATATTATATTTTAAAAGTAGACCCAAAGAAACGAATTTTGTTTAATCCTGAAGAATCGGTAGATTTTCAAGGTAATACAGGTCCTTTCATTCAATATACCTATGCCCGTATACAATCTATTTTAAGAAAGGCGGCAAGTAGTAATGTTGACCTTTCGATTGGGCTCAATGGGATATTGGAATTACATCCAAAGGAAAAGGAACTGATCAAGCAACTAGAACTCTTCCCAGAAACCATTCAATTGGCTGCCGAGAATTACAGCCCCGCCTTGATTGCCAACTATATTTACGATTTGGTCAAGGAATTTAATTCCTTCTACCAACAAGTTTCAATTCTTGGTGAAACCAATGCACAGAAGAAAGTGCTAAGAATACAGTTGTCGAAAAAGGTATCCGATGTCATTCAATCGGGGTTCAAGCTCTTGGGTATCGATGTGCCTGAGCGGATGTAGTGAGATTGTTGTCACTTAGAATTTGATCCTGAAACTGAAATTTGGAGTGATGCCCAATGAAGTGCTTTCTACCGTTTCAAGAAGGTCATTGTCATCTAAGCGATAAAAAATATTCAAGACATTTTTTCTGTTCGTAAAGTTCAGTACCGACGCACCAAGGGAGGCTTTGAGATTTCTTCCAATATCAAAATCATAGATTACCGATGCATCAGCTCTGAGGTATTCAGGTAGTCTACTACTATTGGGTTCATTGTACAAAATCTGGGCTGGGAATAAGATGTTATCAACAGGATTACTATCGATAGGTTTGGTAAAGGGTTTACCGGAACGATAATTCAGCCCTAATCCAAATCGAAGTGAATTTATGGTGAATGTTCCCGCCAAGGTGGCAGAATGCCGAATGTCAAGATTATTCGGAAAATTTGGTGGGTCGATAGTCTCAAAAGTATAGGTGTTGATGTTATAGGTGTAACTGGTCCAAATGCTGTATTCTTTGGTCTTTCGGTTTACCAAAAACTCAACACCCTTCACCTCATATTTTCCTATATGTCCGTTTATTCCATTTAGTTCGTTGAATTGATTTTGATTCTGAAAACCTTGGGTTAGGGTGCTTATATCATTTACTTCTTTATAAAACCCTTCAAGGCCTACATAGAGATTCTTAGAATCGTAATTCAGCCCGAACGACCCTTGTTTGCTCCTTGTGATTGGAAGCTCGACTCCATCGGAAACAATCCATCTACGTTTTTCTATGCCCAAAAAATTTTGTTCGAGATCAACAATTTGATTGGTGGCCTGACTTTTAAACTCTCCTAAGGCAATTGCTTTTAGTTTTGGAGTGATGGAATAATTCAAGCTTAATCTTGGTTCTAGAATGAACTCCTCGAAATTGTCAGGATTTTCCAGATAGTTCAATCGTATACCTCCTCTGACAAACAATTTTTCATCTGAAGATTGATAAATCAGTTCAGAGAAGAGCGAATTAGTATTCACAATATTTTTGATATCACTTTTGAAAAGAGGAGGGTTCACATCGGTAATGTTGGTTATCCCCGTTTGATTGATTTGATACCCATTAAGCCATTGCAGGTTGTCATTTAGTTCGTAGTTCACCTCAAGTTTGGCAGAGGTCTCTTTGACTTCGTTGTTCTGAAACAGTTGCTGTTGGTTTTGTTGACCTCTTTGCTCAATATTTTCTGCTTCTAGGTTGTACAGTGTATAGTAGGCGCTGATAGATGATGAAAATCTTTGGTTCCATGTGCTCTCTAAACTACCTCCAAAGGAAAGGTTGGTTTGATCCAAGGCACTGCTAGTCCATTTATCCAGTTCGGGTTGACGTTCCGTATAGTCCAAAAGGTTGTTGATGTTGATGAAGCTCATTCTGAACTTATGGTCTTCATTGATGTCATACAGAATTTTCCCTGTAAAATCGTAAAAGTAAAATCGGTCGTCACGTTCTATGGTTGTGGTTTCCATTGTATCGCCTATCACTTTGTTACTTTTAAAAGCTCTATTAAAGAATGTATCGAAAGTGGGAGTATTGAAAAAATCGGTCATTGAACGCCGAGCTGAAAATTGAAAGGCAAGTTTATCGCTGACGGATAGTTGTCCATATGCATCACCACTAATGAGGTTGAATCCTGCACCACCATAAAAATCAGTTTCGATTTTGTCTTTGGTACGCATATCGATAACACCGCTAACTCCATCACCATAGGTCGCGCTGGTTCCGTTTTTTATTATGGTGACTTTACCAGTTAAATAGGGATTAAAGGCAGAAATTAAACCAAAAAAATGACCAGATTGATACATTTTAATACCATCCCATAAAATGAGATTTTGATCATTACTCCCTCCCCTGATATTAATGTCAGAGACTGTTTCATCAATACTTTTAATCCCAGGTAGAGCTTGTACGGTTTGCAATATGTCAGGTTCACTGAGTCCGGGCAGAATACCAAATTCTTCAGAATTCAATTCAATACTTGCATCCAATTGCTTTACCAAACCTTTCGTCAAAAATTCGTAAACAACCACTTCTTCAAGTTGCTGATAAAATTGAGCCAGTAATAGAGTAGTGCAAGGGCTTGAATCAAGTAGTTGCTCAGCATCGACGAATAAGGTCTTAAAACCCATATGCTTTATTTGCAATTTGGCATTTCTGGGTATGTTATCCAAAGAAAAACTACCATCCAAGTCGGTGATAATGGCCAGTTCGGTGCCTAAGACTTCTATTGTAGCACCGGTTACGGTATTCTGTTCAAAATTGTCAAGAACAATTCCGCAGATATCTACGGTAGTACTTTTGGTGAGCGCGTAGTACCTGTCATTAAGTTTTTGAATTTTTATCTGTGTTTTACGCCCAATATAGTCTAGGATATCCTGAAGATTGGATATATTGGGAGTGGTAATCTCAACCGTGCGCACGTCATCGTCAACATAGGAAAACTTGATGTCAAATCTAGTCTCAAGTTCCTGAAGATATGTGATAAGATAAGATGTAGTCTCTGTTGTTTCCTGTGCCTTAATAGGGCAAAGGGTAGATAGAACAAGTAACCCACAAAAAAAAACAACAAGTTTAATCCGCTTTCTCAGCATAGAAGAGCACTTTATCGCCCTCTAATTTAAACTTTATTTGCGAAGGCATGCATATACTCTTCAACGCTAAATTAGTATCCGTATTGCTAAATGTACCAGAGTATAGTTGATCTGTATCTACGTGTTCCGTTTCAACTTCAATGTTATGTTGTCTTTCAAATTCACGGAGTACATATTTCAAAGGAATACTCTTAAAAGTACTTTCGTCATTTAACCAGGAAGGTTCCGTGCCTCTAGCATCTTGCGATTCGACAATCTGGCCATTAACAGCCACAAAAGAAGTTCCCGCCGGTAATTTGATTTCCTTTCCTTCATAGGTTACACTTACCAAACCTTCAAAACAGGTTACCTCGAAAAAGCCATCACGATTTTCTACATTGAACTGTGTGCCCAAAACTGCCACCGTACCTGCTTCGGTAGCAACGGTAAAACGCTTCCCTTTGGCCACTTTGAAAAAAGCTTCACCATTGAGACTTATATTGCGCTCTTCTGTCCAATTCTTTATACTATATGACAACTGAGAATCTGCGTTAAGAGTAACTTCAGAGTTATCGGGAAGTATAACTGCCTTGTTCTCGGCATATTGGGTAATTACTTTTTCATCGAGGGTATTCAAATAAAAATAAGAACCCATAACTAGAAAGGCAGCAACGGCTGCAACTTTCATAAATTTCTTGAAAGGGTTGAGTTGAACAACTTTTGTCTTTTCAAGCGTACGTCTGTTATTGACGGCCATAAGAATCTCATCCTCATTGAATTCAGGTGTCTCTAGTTTATCGGTAGCATTGAGAATTCTCTGATAGGAAGCATACGCATCGGACTTTTTAAATTCCGCTAGCTCTGCCTTCGAGAGTTCATTATTCAGCCATTTCGCCAAGTAATTTTCTTGCATGATTTCTAGACTTTACAATTTAATAACACTTAAGGGCCCTAAAACCCTACTTTTCGTGATTCATAGTCTTTGTTTATTCGTTAAGTGTGCTGTTATTCGCATTAAAATGAATAAATCCATATCAATTATTGAATTTTACCATCAACAATCAACAATCAACAATCAACAATCAACCATCAACTATACTATATGCCATCAATCTGCTCACGCAAACTCTTCAAGGCTAAATGCATTCGTTTTTCTATGGCCTTCACGCTCACACCTTCCATTTCAGCTATTTCCTTGTATTTTTTTCCATCAATCCGGTTCAAAAGGAAAGTGGTACGTTGATTTTCAGGCAAACTATCGAGTGCATGGTCCAATTTCTTTCTGAATTCCTCTTCCTCCATTAAGAATTCAGGTGTCTCGTTGGTATTTTTTAAACTTTTGTCGGCATATTTCAAGCGCACCTTTTCCGCCTTGATTACATTAAGGTATAGATTATTCGCGACCGTGTATACAAATGACTTGGCTTTTTCGGGCGGTACTTTCGAACAGTTCTCCCATAATTTCACAAATGCTTCTTGTACAGCATCATGGGCCTTCTCCTCATTGCCGAATTTATAATATATGTAGTTAAAAACCGTTCTTGAATTAGTTTTAAAGATAGTGCTGAAGACCGACTCTTCACAAACATTATTTTGGTTTTCGATGTTCAAAAGGTTGGTTTTGTTTACGCTAGGTTAATTTTAATAACAAAAAACATTTTTGTTATTAAACAATTGTCAAGTACTGATAAATAGGCTCTTACAATGAAATTTTAAACGCTTCAATTTCAAAGATATTTCAAAAAAAGTTAAAAAAGATGGTAGGGTGTTTTTTAAATTGATTGTTTTAGACTCGAATTAACAATTAAATCCAAATCGTTATGAAAAAGTATTTTAAATCTACAATGTTCACAAGCCTACTTGTTGTTGTACTGAGCTTTACTGCCTGTCAAAAAGAATATGATCCGATAATTGAAACGGGTGAGGAAACAATGACTGCTAATTCTGCGGCAGCTAGCCTAATGACCAATGTGGCCTCTAATGATGGTTCATTTGACAATATCGTTGACGGCTCGAGCTGTTTTGATATTCGCTTTCCGTATACCGTGTCGGTAAACGGGTTAGACATCACCATTAATTCAAAAGAGGATCTTCGTCTAATCGAGGAAATTTTTGATTCCCTTGAAGAGGATAATGATATTTTGGATATTATTTTTCCGATTACCATTACCATGGCTGATTATTCTGACGTTACTATCGAGAATCTTTCGGAATTACGTGAGCATGCTGAAATGTGTATTGAAGGCGGTGATGATGATGATATTGAGTGTATCGATGTGGTTTATCCCGTAACTTTCTTTACCTATGACAAAGACGAACAGCAAACAGGTTCTGTGATTCTTGAGAGTGATAAAGAGATGAGACGGTTTTTCGCCGGTTTGGATATGGAAGATATTATTAGTCTTCAGTTTCCCGTAATGTTCGAAATGTATGATGGAACCAAGGTTGCCGTTAACAATATTGAGGAGTTAAGAGCTACTATTGAGCGTGCAAAAGAAGTTTGTGATGAGGATGATGATGACGATTACAATGATGATGATTTCACAGAAGAACGTTTGGATAATCTTTTGACGGAATGCCCATGGTTGGTTAAAGAAGTTAAAAGGGAATATGAATATAGTTCTGA
>CAZTLZ010000161.1:0-7936 GCA_964614665.1 uncultured Maribacter sp. | reverse complement strand
CATATCTAGCTGTCCACTTGAACTGCTGCGCGTATAACTCTACAATCAATGGGTCATCTTCATCATTAACATCCATTATTGTTGTCCAAGTATATAGTCCCCATAGGATTAGCCCCGCTAGAACAATTACCGGAATAATGGTCCAAATAAATTCTAAACGGTCATTGTCAGCATAAAACAAAGCCTTTTGACCTTCTTTGCCTCTATATTTATACCCAAAATAGTGCAACAAGAACTGAGTAATGAACTGAACTATAAAAATGATGATAAAGGACACCAACATCAAAAAGTCATATTCTTCCCCGTGGGCCGAAGAAGCGTCAGGTAAGAGGAATTTGGAATACTTCCAAAAACTAAAAATGGTTATTAGATAGGTGAACACCATAAAAGCGAACAACATGTATCCATTATTTTTGTTGTCTTCATCATTCGCTATCTGAGCACGCTCCGATTTGAGTTGTGACAATTCAAAAATTTTGGTCATTTGCCAAATCGCAATTCCCACTAGTACTAAAACAATTAATGTCAATGCTGTAGTCATCGTATATATAACTCTTATGCTTTGTTAATAATGAAAATGCTTGCTTTCTTCAATAAATGGATTTCTTGTAGGCTGCAATGGCGCTGAAGCCAATGCCTTGAAAATCCAGAAAATAAACAAGCCTGCAAAAAATAGAATTGCTCCTATTTCAGGTATCCCTATGTACCACTGATCACCCACAGTAGATGGCATGATCATGTTGAATATATCCATATAATGGCCCGCTAAAATCACAATTCCAGCCAGTATTACAAACCAATTAATACGCTTATAATCACTATTCATCAATAGCAATACAGGAAATAGGAAGTTCATCGCTACCATGCCAAAAAATGGAAGATTGTAATCTTCAATTCTTGTCACATAGTACGTTACTTCTTCAGGAATGTTGGCGTACCAAATCAGCATGAACTGAGAGAACCACAGATATGTCCAGAAAATACTGATCCCGAACATGAACTTTGCCAAATCATGAATATGACTATCGTTTACTTGCTCCAAATATCCTTTGGACTTCAAGTAGATGGTCACCATTGCTATTACCGTTATACCAGATACGAACATACTTGCGAAAACATACCAGCCAAACAATGTACTGAACCAGTGTGGATCAACACTCATAATCCAGTCCCAAGACATCATTGATTCTGAAATCAAATAGAATACTAGAAATGCTGCCGATATTCTAAAGTTCAGTTTGAAATTGGAATCGTCATCAGACTTATCTTGTGCCAATGACAATCTTCTTGAATATTCGCGATACCCAATCCATCCCGCTAAGAAAATAGCAGCCCGAATCAAAAAGAAAGTAGGATTCAAATAACCTGCTTTACCTTGTATTAGGGCATCATGTGCAACAACATCAGCATCCATCCAAATAAAGAGGTGGTTCATATGCATTACGGATAAAACCAATATCACGAAAACAATAATTCCACCTGGTACAATATAGGATGTTATACCCTCCATAACGCGGAATAGTAAAGGAGACCAACCTGCCTGCGCCGCACGTTGTACAGCATAAAAAGCCAATACACCCAATGCAATCATAAAGAAAAAGAAAGCTGCAACATATAAGGCCGCCCAAGGTTTATTCTGTAATTGATGCCATACATGTTCATCATGTTCAGCTTCCGACATTGCGTGACCCGCTTCTTCATTAGAACCATGGCCTTCCCCAGCTACCTGAGCTGCCTCGCCATGACCGGATCCATGTCCATCATCATGACTTGCTAGTATTTCTTTAGCTTCGGCCACGGTACTTGGAGCGGTCATAAAACCGTAACCAATACCCAACAGTCCGACGACCATCAAAATAATGGAACCCATTTTCAATCTGTTCGAAATTGTATACATATCCGTTCGCTACTATATTATTTTGTTAAGTCCTGTTTCAATTGCACTACATACTCTGAAACCTGCCACATTTCTTTTGTATTCATTTGAGAGGCATATGATCCCATGGAGTTCAATCCATATTGTATAGTGTGGTATGTTGTTCCTACGGTAACATTTCTCGCGGCATCAGCATAACTTGGCACACCAAGTATCTTTTCCCGCTTCACCAAAGTACCCTGCCCTTTACCTGCATTACCATGACAAATAGCACAATAAATGGTGTATAATTCTTTCCCCTTTGCCAAGTTAGCTTCTGAATTCAATGAATCTAATGGGCTCGTCATAAGTCTAGCCAATTCTTTGCCTTCGGGAGTATTCTCATACTCATAAGGTAACCAACCACGATTGATTGTTCCCTCTACCGGTTTCATGGCCTCGGCTCCATTGGGTAGAAAATCAACTTGCCCATAGGTTTCATAACCTGCCGATTCATACATGTTAGGCATATACTGATAGTTGGGTTCACTTTTGTCATGACATGCACTAACAAAAAAGACCAAAGCCAATACAATTCCTATTTTTCTAAAACTGTTCATACTCAATGAAGGTTTTTTTCTGCAATATTTATTTCCACTGCGCCTGTATCGGATAGCAAATTCTTCAATTCACTTTCGTTACCATGAATTTCAATTTCCATAACAAAGTGATCATCAGTTGTGCGCACATCAGGATTCTCAGCTTTCTTGAATGGCCATAATCTACTTCGTAAATAGAACGTGATTACCATTAAGTGTGCTGCAAAAAATACAGTTAATTCAAACATAATCGGTACAAAAGCAGGCATGTTCTCTATATAACTGAAACTAGGTTTTCCACCGATATCTTGAGGCCAATCTTCAATCATGATATAATTCATCATTACAATTGCCACAATCAAACCAACACAACCATAGATGAAAGAAGTAATTGCAATTCGTGTTGGGGCCAAGCCCATAGCTTTGTCAAGCCCGTGAACTGGAAATGGGCAATACACCTCTTCAATATGATGTTTGGCTGCCTTCACCTTCTTAACGGCATGCATCAAGATGTCATCATCGTTATAATATGCCTGTATCACTTTAGATGCCATAGTGCTATTTGTTATTTAATTTTTGTGCCTGACCAGCCCAGTCATCCCGCTGTGCTCTTCCTGGGAAAGCACCAGTCAGGTCGTCCAGCATGTTATATTCCTTACTCGTCATTTTGCCCACCTGTGCAAAGGTGAAGATTCCGATTTGGTTCAAAGTACTTTCCATTTTCGGGCCGATACCTTTCACCAATTTCAAATCGTCAGCTGTGTCTTTAGAGGGGTCAAAAATACCAATGGAGGCAAGAAGATCTGAAGCGTCTTTCTTCACCTTTACTTCTTTAACTTTAGTTTCCTCAACAATCTCAGAAACAGCTTCCTTGATTTCAACTTTCGCCGATTTATCAATTTGGTATAAAGGTTGACCTGCATCCCTTAATTTCTTGTATCGCTCTCCGGAGGCTTTCAAAATGGACTTTACCTCCGCTTGCGCAATTACCGGGAATGTTCTTGCATATAGAAGGAACAGCACAAAAAAGAATCCGATCGTTCCGACGAATATTCCAATATCTACGAAGGTAGGTGAGAACATGGTCCACGAAGATGGAAGGTAATCTCTATGTAACGAGGTTACGATAATCACAAATCGCTCAAACCACATACCAATGTTCACTACTATCGAAATAAAGAAAGAGAACATAATGCTTGTACGCAATTTTTTGAACCACATAAATTGTGGTGAGAACACATTACAGGTCATCATTGCCCAATAAGCCCACCAGTAAGGTCCGGTTGCTCTGTTCAAAAATGCATATTGTTCATATTCAACTCCTGAATACCAAGCCATGAACAACTCCGTAATATAGGCACAACCTACTATCGAACCTGTAATCATGATCACAATGTTCATTAGTTCAATATGCTGTACTGTAATATAATCTTCTAAATGGCAAACTTTACGCATGATAATCAATAGCGTATTTACCATGGCAAAACCGGAGAAAATCGCACCCGCAACAAAGTAAGGTGGGAAGATAGTGGTGTGCCATCCTGGAATAACCGAGGTAGCAAAGTCAAAGGATACGATCGTATGTACCGAAAGTACAAGTGGCGTTGCCAAACCAGCTAATACTAGCGACACTTCCTCAAAACGTTGCCAATCCTTTGCACGACCGCTCCATCCGAAGCTTAATAGGCCATATATTTTCTTCTGGAACGGAAGGATTGCCCTATCGCGAAGCATTGCAAAATCAGGAAGTAATCCCGTCCACCAGAATACCAAAGAAACAGATAGATATGTTGATATTGCAAATACATCCCAAAGTAATGGTGAGTTAAAGTTCACCCATAATGATCCGAATTGGTTTGGAATGGGTAAAACCCAGTATGCCAACCACGGACGTCCCATATGTATAATCGGAAATAAACCAGCCTGTATTACCGAGAAGATGGTCATCGCCTCAGCAGATCGGTTAATAGCCATTCTCCATTTCTGACGGAACAATAAAAGTACCGCTGAAATCAGTGTTCCCGCGTGACCAATTCCTACCCACCAAACAAAGTTGGTAATATCCCAGGCCCAGTTTACGGTCTTGTTCAAACCCCAAGTACCGATACCCGTTGAAACGGTATAGATAATACAACCTATTCCCCAAAGGAACGCTGCCAGGGCAATGGAAAACACTATCCACCACTGTTTATCGGCTCTTCCTTCAACAGGAGCGGCAATATCCACAGTTACATCATGGTAGCCTTTATCACCCGTTACTAAGGGTTTTCTTATAGGTGCTTCGTAATGCGACGCCATAAATTCTTATTATAGTTACTTACTATTGGTTGTTTATGCTTCTGTTGTATTCCTAACCTTTACCTGATAGAAAACATTGGGTTTTGTGCCAACATGCTCCAACAAATGGTACATTCTATCATCTTCCTTCAGTTCGACAATTTTACTCTCTTTATCATTGACATCACCGAAAACTATAGCACCATTATTACAGGCCGATGAGCAGGCTGTTTGAAACTCCCCATCTTCAATCACACGACCTTCTCTTTTGGCATCCAAAATAGTTTTCTGTGTCTTTTGAATACACATCGAGCATTTTTCGATTACCCCTCTTGAACGAACGTTCACATCAGGATTGACTACCATCTTGCCCAAATCGTTGTTCATATGGAAGTCAAACTCATCATTATTGTTGTATAAGAACCAATTGAAACGACGTACTTTATAGGGGCAGTTGTTCGCACAATATCTTGTACCTACACAACGATTGTATGCCATTTGGTTTTGACCCTGACGCCCATGAGATGTTGCCGCAACAGGGCAAACTGTTTCACAAGGCGCGTGGTTACAGTGCTGACACATAACTGGCTGAAATGCTACTTGAGGATTGGTTGCTGGATGTTCCAACTCACCGAAACCACCCAAGGATCCTTTATCTCCCGAGAGCCCGTCAAACTCCTCTTTTTTAGTATTATCCGATTCGAAGGAATCTTCAGAAGAATAATACCTATCGATACGCAACCAGTGCATATCCCTTGATTTGCGAACTTCTGCTTTACCAACTACAGGTACATTGTTTTCTGCGTGACATGCTATAACACAAGCACCACAACCGGTACAAGCGTTCAAATCAATGGACATATTGAAATGATGCCCAATAGAACGATCAAAATCATCCCAAAGACTAACTGAAGTTGCCGGTACCTCTTGATGATCTAATGACACTTGAGGAACATGGTTCCATTCAGCATGATCTTGAGTATTGAAGATTTCCAAGGTAGTCTCCTTGATAATGTCTCCTCTACCCATCATTGTTTTATGCAACTGCACGCAAGCAAACTCATGTTCTCCTGCAGTCTTTTCCAAAGAAACAGATTGCACATTATTAAAACCCTGATAGAGCGGATACGCATTTACACCCGTTTGCATTTCAGATTTCATACCGACAGTTTTGCCATATCCTAAGGACAAGCCTATTGACCCAACCGCCTGACCGGGCTGAACAACTACAGGTACCTTATCGATTGAAATTCCGTTTACCGTCAATTTA
This sequence comes from uncultured Maribacter sp., assembly GCA_964614665.1. Lineage (GTDB taxonomy): Bacteria > Bacteroidota > Bacteroidia > Flavobacteriales > Flavobacteriaceae > Maribacter_C. Next base: position 1,935 of record CAZTLZ010000161.1, on the reverse strand, counting down.
GCATAACTGCCATTCATGCCACCGTTGGCGACATTCCAGTTTTTCATACCCAAACTTTCGGCGTCTTTTTTTGAAACGGTCACATAATTGTCCCAAGACACCCTTGTAATTGGATCAGGAAACTCTTGCAACCATGGGTTACTTGCTTGTTGCCCGTCACCCATACCTACTTGTGAGTACAACACTAACTCCATTCCATCTCCACTTGATGCACCTGCCAAACTTTTTACAGCAGAATCGATTGAAACAGTATTAGCTGTGGCTTCATCCTCCATAACTCCATCAACAGACTCCTTATCATCCAATGATGAAGTCATAATCTGCGGATCTGCATCATCTGACGATTCCATCATCATTTCCACTGCGTTCGCAGCAAAAACACCATCTTGTAATGTTTTATTCCAACTACTTCCGTTGAGAATAAATGTACTCCAAGTCTCCTTTATATAATCATAGTAGCTTTTATCGCTATCCATCCACTGCAAAAGGGCCCCTTGAAACTGTCGTGTATCAAAAAGCTCTTTAATAGTCGGTTGCATCAAGCTAAAATGTCCTTTTTTAATCTGTAAATCCCCCCATGACTCGAGGTAGTGGTTTGAAGCGGCAGCATAATCCGTCACTTCGGTAGTTTCATTCCAGTTGGTAGAAAAAGTAACGGACATATCTACCTTTTCCAATCCTGATTTAAATTGAGCAGCATTTGGAAGGGTATACATCGGATTCACACCATCCACGAACAAAGCACCAACTTTACCTGCGCTCATATCGGCAATCAACGTGCTTACTGCTTTTGTATTTCCTTGTCTTGTGTACCGTGGAGTTTTTGGATCAAAAGCTTTGCTGCCCAACAATTCATTAATTGCCAGAACAACAGCCTGAACATTGACATCATCGATTCCAGAAACAACAACCGCCCTGCTTTTATTTTTTCTTATCTGAGCCACAATACCATCTAAAGTACGCTGAGCATCACCTAGTAATTCACCTCCAACGGAAGAACCATTAAGAGCGGCATAAAGTTTGGCAATTGCAATCTTTTGGAACATTGGGGTCAATGGAACACGCTTATCTGCATTCGCACCAGTTAAGGACATATTTGCCTCAAACTGAACGTGTCGCGACATTTTTCCGTTTTTAGGAACACGTCCTTTTGAATAACTACTATCATAGCCACCGCCTTGCCAATCGCCAAGAAAGTCCGCACCAAAGGAAACGATCAAATCGGCTTTTTCAAAATCGTAATCCGCCAAAGCACGCTCACCATACTTGTTTTCAAAAGCCGTTGCAGCAGCATCTTCGGAAATTGCATCATAAGTAACGTGATTCACATTACCATAAGCCGCTTTAAACTCTTCTATCAATCTTGAAGTCGAAGGACTAGCATAGGTTTGGGTCAATAAAGCAATTTGCTTTCCAGAACCTTTTAAACCATTCAGTTTTGATTTAACGGCAGCATCCAAGGAGCTCCAATCAACATCTTCACCATTGGCCTTCGGCCCCTGTAAACGTGTACTATCATACAATGAAAGAACTGATGCCTGCACCCTTGCATTTGCACCACCTCCAACTTTTGCATAAGAATTATTCTCTACTTTGATAGGGCGACCCTCTCGGGTTTTAATCAATATGCTGGCAAAATCAAATCCGTTGGCAATCGTAGTAGCATAATAATTAGCTACTCCAGGAACAATATTCTCAGGAGCCACCACATAAGGTATAGATTTAACTACCGGCCCTTCACATGCCGCCAACGAAGCTGCAGCAGTACTAAAACCTACGTATTTTAGAAAGTCTCTTCTATTTGTGTTCGTGGCTTCCAAGTTTTCCTTGTCACCCAAGAAGTCATCCACAGGAATCTCTTCAACAAACTCATTTTGCCGTAGCGTCTCAACAATGGAATCGTTGGGATTTAACTCCGCTTCGCTTTTCCAATAT
>CAZTLZ010000160.1:0-7937 GCA_964614665.1 uncultured Maribacter sp. | reverse complement strand
GAACCGCATGAGCAGGCAGAATGGGTGGCATACATGCTCCATAAAAAGCATTTAACCTATGATAATCGTGAACGACCTTATTTTATTGAAGACCCTAAAGTAAAGACCAAATCTGCCGATTGGAGAAACTATAAAGGTTCAGGGTATGATCGTGGGCACCTATGCCCCGCTGGCGATCGTAGGTTTTCTGAATACGCTTATAACGAGACTTTTTATACGAGCAATATAAGTCCGCAAGATCAAGATTTCAACGCCGGGGTATGGAACCGTTTGGAAATGCAGGTCAGGCGATGGGCAAAACAACACGGTGAACTATTCGTGGTGACCGCTGGTATATTGGAGCAGGGTTTGGAAGAGATAGGCGAGGAAGATGTAGATGTGCCAAGACAATATTACAAAATCATAGCTCGAGGCGATAAGGACAATTTGAAAGTATTGGGTTTTTTGATGGAAGGAAAGGAAAGCAGAAAACCTCTGAATTCGTTTCTGGTGCCTATTGACAACATTGAAAAACTAACGGGAATAGATTTTTTTCAAGAACTACCTAGTGCCATGCAGGATAAATTGGAAGCCAATGTGAATTCTTCTGGCTGGCATTTTTAGCAAATCAATCCAATAGGTTTAGTACGCTTCTTTCAATCGATTTGAATCTAAGCGTAGCATAATGAAGAGCAAAATTGTAAAAAATAGCAAACCTGAACCTCCATAACTAAAGAAAGGCAATGGAATACCAATCGTGGGCAAGATGCCTATTACCATACCGATATTGATAAAGTAATGCACGAATAAAATGGAAATCACACCGTAGCCATACATTCTATTAAAGGGGTTTTTTTGACGCTCGGCCAGATAAACCAGACGAAGTAAGAGTATTGTAAAAAGGAGTACTACCGTGGTGGTACCCACAAACCCCCATTCTTCCCCAACAGTACTAAAGATGTAATCGGTTTCTTGTTCTGGAACAAAATCACCCTTTGTTCTTGTTCCCTCCAAAAAGCCCTTTCCAAATAAACCACCAGACTCAATAGCTCTCTCAGATTGGTAGGTGTTGTAACCAATGTCCTTTCTTATTTTTTCGAGTTTAGCAGGGTCTTTCTCAAGTCGCAACCAAAGACTGAAACGATCTCGGTGACGTTGTTCAAAGACATTGTTGAAAACAAAATTTACAGAAAGTGAAAACAGAATGGCAATTACTAGAACGGATGCCAGTGGAAAAATCGGCACTTTGAAGGTCTTTTTCTTAAGAAGGAAGAATAGAACAATTATAAGTGTCAATACAATACCTACCCAAATGGTACCGAACATCAGTGTTGAAATAAAGACCAGAATGGCCACTAAAACAATTCCCAGATAATACAATGGAAGACCTTCGCGGAAGATTACAAATGCCATGGCAAAGAAAACCAGGGCACTTCCGGGGTCGGGTTGTGGAATAATCAAGATTGCCGGAATGAGTAATACTAAAAAAGCATATAGTTGATCTTTGCGTCTTTTTAAATCGGTTTGAATATCACTAAGATATTTTGCCAAGGCCAATGCGGTGGCGACTTTAGCCAATTCAGACGGCTGGAAGTTGAAAAAACCAAGGTCATACCATGAAGTCGCACCGGCTATGGTTTTTCCAAAAGGAAACAGGCCTAAAAGCAGCACCATGGCAACAACGTATAGTACGCTCGAAAAACGTTCGTAAAAACCGGCATCTAGGGCCAATAGAATAATAATCGTCACGAAACTAACTCCGATAAAAAAAAATTGTTTCCCGTGTAATGTTCCGAAATCAAAAATTGATAGATCCGCTTCGGTAAACGTACTGGAATAGATGTTCACCCAACCTATGGCTAATAAAGCCAAGTAAATAAATACGGTTAACCAATCAAGTCGCTTAAGAAGACTTTTACCAGCCATACTAGTTTATCTATCTTGAAGGAATAGTATCCGTTTTGGGTTTTATAGCGTGCTTGCTCCAGTCATATTCATTTATTTTGAATTCTTTGCCGCTATAGGGTTTCGCATATTCACTTTCAAGTGTTCTTTCAAGCATTCTTTTTTCAAGGTCTTTTCTGGTTATTTCACCCTTGATATATTTCTCTATCAATAACGAAGCTATGTGGCCTGCGTAACGGGCACCGTAATAACCATTTTGTATATAGACCGCAATTGCTATTTTGGGTTTGTCAACGGGTGCAAAAGCTACAAATACCGAATTGTCGGTAAGCTGTGTTTTTACACTATCGATTACCGTAAAATTTTCGACGGTACCGGTTTTACCCGCAATTTCAACACCTGGTATCTGAATATATTTCGCGGTACCTCTTTTGTAAACATCGGCCATACCCTGAACGACTGGTTCAAAATGTCTTTTATTTATGGTGGTGTACTTTGGTTCAACAAATTCAGGATTGGTAATATCCTTTCCTTCTATTTTTTTAAGAATGTGCGGTGTGTAAAAGTGACCCCGATTGGCTATCGCGGCGGTCATATTTGCCAATTGAATGGGAGTTACATTGACCTCTCCTTGCCCTATGGCATTTGAGTAAGTAGTAACAGCTGACCACCCTTTGTCTCCATTATACCATTCGTTGTAGAGTTCTTTACTCGGAACGCTTCCCGGTCTTCCGGTATGCAAATCCGAACCTAAATATGAACCCAGACCAAAACTTCTAACATGCTTTTCCCAAGCATCCATTGCATCGGCGTTTGAGTCGAATTGCTCGAATAGTTTTTTATATACCCCGACAAAATAGGCGTTGCATGATTCGTAGATACCATCATTTAGCCTTCTCGTACCCCCACCGCAATGACAACCTTTTTTGCTGCGGCCAATATAAAATCCGTGATAACACGTAAAAGAGGTAGAAGGGGTAATTGCACCTTCTTGCAGGGCAATCAACGCATTTATTGCCTTAAAAGGTGAGCCTGGACTTTTCTCAAAAGAAATAGATCGATCGAATGTAGGTTTAGAGATTGAATCATAGTGCAATTTACTATAGTTGGCAGAGCGTTTTCGGCCAACCAAAAGAGATGGGTCATAGGTGGGTCCCGAAATCATGGTTAAAATTTCCCCTGAAGAAGGTTCAATGGCAACAATACCGCCCCATTTACCGTGCATTAATTTTTCCCCATATTCCTGTAAATCTTTATCTATTGTAAGGCTGATCTCTTTTCCTTGTACGGGCTGAACATCTAGTTCCCCATCTTTGTATTTGCCAATATCCCTGTTAAACCTATCCTTTTGAATATATTGTACGCCTTTACGACCTCTCAGGGTATCTTCATAAACCTTCTCAACACCTGTGCGGCCTGTTAATTCACCTTGCACGTAGTACGGGTTTTTTCTAAGGTCTCGTTCATTTACTTCACTGATGTAACCAAGCACATTGGCCCCCGCATTCATATCATAATATCGAAGGGATCTCTTTTGAATATAAAAGCCGGGATATCTCCGCATTTTTTCTTGAAGCCGAGCGTAATCCTCTTTTGAAAGTTGATGTACCATTACCGAAGGAAGTCTAGGCGAGTAAATACGTGCTCTTCGAAGTTGTTTTCTGAATTTTTCGATATCTATATCCAATAAAGAACAGAATTCAAGTGTGTCTAATGGCTTTACTTCTCTCGGGATAACCATAACGTCGTAAGCGGGGTCATTACCTACCAAAAGTTTTCCGTTACGGTCATAGATATAACCTCGCTCCGGATAATCATAAATAGCCTTTATGGCAGGGTCTTCCAACACCTGATCAGGTGAAAAACTGAAAATCTGCAAATAGGATAATCTACCGATAAAAGTTATACCGATGATAATGATAATCGATGAAAGTAGAATCTTCCTCATTCTTTTGAAACACTAAAAAGTGAACTGAATAGTAAACAGAGCACCAAGGTGGCGAGACCTATGGAAAAAACTTTTTTCAATATTAGTAGCAAATTAGCGAAACTGAAAATTTCCACTGTAAAGAATACCAGATGATGCACTACTATTAATAACGCTAAAAAGGTGAATTGTTGTACCCTAGTGGCATTACCTAATTTAAAACTTTGAAATTCATAGTTTACTCCAAAAACAAAACGCATAATTGCAGGTCTCAGGTAGGCAATTGTAACTGTTGATGCCGCATTGATTGCCATAGTGTCTGAAAAGAAATCAATACACAGCCCCAATAAAAAGCTCAGCCCTATAAATACTGCTCTATTTTGTTTTATAGGATACCAGTATAGAAATAAAATGTAGACCATCGGATTGATGTACCCGAAAAAATTCAGCCTATTGAATACAAGTACCTGCACCAAAACCAATAGTGTGAATCGAATTACATTTATGAAGTAATAATTACTAATCATCTGAAATGGTCTTTTCTTCTAATTTCAACACCTCAGGTCTATCAGCATTGTTTACGATATATACATTTTTAATATTAGTCATATCATTAAATAGTGTCACATCTACCCTCCAAAAACTTTGCGCATTGTCAAGGCCAAACTTTTTGATAACCCCAATGGGGATATTCTCTGGGAAAATACTGCTCATTCCCCCGGTTACAATGGTGTCACCTACATTTAGGGGAACCAATTTCGGAATATCTACAAGTTGCACCACATTATAGATGTCTTCATTCCACACCAGAGATCCAAAATGATTGGTGCCCTTCAATTTTGCATTGATATTTGAATTGACATTCAAAATACTTTGAACGGTCGCGAATCGATTTGATGTATTTTCAATAATACCCAAGATACCCTTTGAGGTAATAACACCCATATCGGGTTTTACGCTATCTTTTTCCCCTTTGTTTATGGTTATGTAATTTCTTCTATCGGCATAACTATTTTTGATAACCAGTCCCGTAGTAATGGTATAGGAAGCATGGATTGAATCTAACTCGGTTGAATCTGTCGGCCTTTGATTATTGAACAACATTTTTCGCAATCTTCGATTTTCTTCCACCAACTTTTTATTTTCCTCGTCAAGATCAAAGTAAGAGGAAATACCATAAGACGTTTCATAGATATTACCTGTTAGCCAGCTAGAAGAATTAAAAAAGCGAGATTGATGAAAAGAATGTGATTGAATGGTGAAGCCTAAGGAAATCATCAACAAAAAGAGATATAGAAGAAAGTTCTTATATCTAATGATAAAGTTGATGATTTGCTGCATGCACTTAAAATTTTACGTAGCCCCAGTATAGTTAAAGGCCTATAAAAGAAGAATTAATTTTTACAGTCGCAGTCTGTTTATTTAATCAGAATACTCTTGTATCGCTCTAAATTTTTCAGCGCAATACCTGTACCCCTAACTACAGCTCTTAATGGATCTTCAGCAATATAAACAGGTAAATCGGTTTTTTGCGAAAGTCTTCTGTCCAATCCACGAAGCATAGAACCACCCCCGGCCAAATAGATACCTGTGTTATAAATATCAGCAGCCAATTCTGGTGGAGTTTGTGAAAGTGTTTCCATTACGGCATCCTCAACACGGAGTATTGATTTATCAAGTGCTTTGGCAATTTCACGATATGATATTTGAACTTGCTTCGGTTTACCTGTCAACAAATCACGACCTTGAACTGATTTTTCATCGGGAGGTGTCTGAAGGTCTTCGGTGGCGGAACCAATTTCAATTTTGATATTCTCTGCAGTACTTTCACCAACATACAAATTGTGTTGGGTACGCATATAATAAATGATATCATTGGTGAAGACGTCACCCGCAATTTTAACGGACTTGTCACATACGATGCCACCTAAGGCGATAACGGCAATTTCAGTGGTACCACCACCAATATCAACAATCATATTACCTTTGGGTTGCATGATATCCAAACCGATACCGATAGCTGCTGCCATAGGTTCATGAATCAAATAAACTTCCTTTCCGTTCACTCGCTCTGCGGACTCTTTTACCGCACGCATCTCAACTTCGGTTATTCCGGAAGGAATGCAAATTACCATACGCAAAGCTGGAGGAAACCATTTCTTTTTTAAAGCAGGAATGTTTTTGATAAACATGTTGATCATCTTTTCAGACGCATCAAAATCTGCAATTACCCCATCTTTTAAGGGTCTTATGGTTTTTATATTTTCATGGGTCTTACCCTGCATCATGTTGGCTTCTTTGCCAACCGCGATGATTTTACCCGAAATTCGGTCTCTGGCTACGATTGAAGGACTGTCCACAACGACCTTGTCCATATGAATGATGAGAGTATTCGCGGTACCTAAGTCGATAGCGATTTCCTCGGTCAAGAAATCAAAAAATCCCATTTTTAATTTGTTTGGTTATGTTACATGTATGCGTGGGGTGCATTTCATCGACAAAAGTAGTAAAATTAATGCTTGAAATGACGTGTGCCTGTCATTACCATGGCAACTTCGTTCTCATTACAATAATCAATACTTAATTGGTCTTTTATCGATCCGCCCGGTTGTATAACGCATGAAATACCATTTTTATGCGCAATTTCTACGCAATCTGGAAAGGGAAAGAAGGCGTCACTTGCCATAACCGCACCTTTAAGGTCAAAATTAAATGACTTGGCCTTATGAATCGCTTGGTTTAAAGCATCTACACGAGATGTCTGACCTGTTCCACTTGCGCATAGTTGTTTGTTTTTGGCAAGTACTATAGTATTTGATTTGGTATGCTTGCAGAGTTTTGAGGCGAAAATAAGGTCTTCGATTTCTTCGACTGATGGTTCTTTGGTGGTAGCTTTATTAAGGTCGGATGCAGTATCTGTTTTGTGGTCTTTTTCTTGAAGAAGCATTCCGTTGAGACATGTTCGTACAATCATTTCGGGCATTTCAACATCATTCTGAATCAAAATAATACGATTTTTCTTGCCTTTTAGAATTTCGAGAGCATCTGCTGCGTAGCTTGGGGCGATAACCACTTCGCAAAATAATTTGTGAATTTCTTCCGCAGTCGATTTGTCAATTTCCTTGTTGCTTATCAAAACGCCTCCAAAAGCTGAAACGGGGTCACCGGCAAGCGCATCTACATAGGCTTGGTGTAAACTGTCTCTTTGCGCCAAACCACAGGCGTTGTTATGCTTCAATATGGCAAAAGTAGGGGCGTCGTCCTTGAACTCAAGCATTAAATTTACTGCTGCATCAACATCTAAAAGATTATTATAGGAAAGTTCTTTGCCATGTAACTTGGAGAACATGGCGTCAAAGTCACCAAAGAAAAAACCTTTTTGATGAGGGTTCTCGCCGTAGCGTAAAACTTTTCCGTTTGTTTCGCTTACTTTCAACGCGGCCAGATCATGATTCTTGTTAAAATAGTTGAAAATAGCAGTGTCATAATGAGAAGAAACATTAAAAGATTTGGCTGCAAAACGTTTTCGATCCTCAAGGGTAGTGCTTCCCTCTCCATTGGAAATCAATTCCAAGACTTCCTCATAATCTTCCATGGAAGAAACACAAAGCACATCTTTGTAATTTTTGGCTGCCGCTCTGATTAAAGAAATTCCACCAATATCTATTTTTTCGATAATATCTTGTTCTGATGCTCCACTTGCCACTGTTTTTTCAAAGGGATATAAATCGACGATGACGATGTCTAACTGGGGTATTTCAAACTCCTCTAACTGGGCAACATCGCTATCGTTATCTTGGCGGTTAAGAATTCCCCCGAAAACTTTGGGGTGTAATGTTTTTACCCTGCCCCCAAGAATTGAAGGGTAACTTGTAACCTCTTCTACGGGCACTACATCAACACCCAAATCTTTTATGAATTTCTCCGTACCACCTGTAGAATAAATAGTGATGCCAAGTTCATCGAGTTTGCGGACTATTGGTTCTAATCCATCTTTATGGAATACTGAAATAAGGGCCGAGGTTGCTTTTTTGGAACTCATGTTTTGCGTGCTAGAAATTACATTTATAAGCAAGCAAAAGTACTTTTTTTGATAGGAAAAAATGGGTTAGGTTATCAACAAAAC
>CAZTLZ010000159.1:0-7942 GCA_964614665.1 uncultured Maribacter sp. | reverse complement strand
CTTTTGACAGTGCTCACTTTCGAATGGTTTTGGAAAGATTCAATCAAAGAATCTCATAGTCAAGTCGAGGTGTTGATGACTGCTGTATTATTTCTTGCAGGAACCGCTGTTTTGGGATATTTACATTTTAAAAAACAACTGCAAAACTTCAATCTATTTCAATATGCCTTTTTGATCATTGGCCTATTGTATCTAACCAGGGGGTTGGGTCCAGTGCACGGAATAATACTGACCAATCTTTTGGTAGCCGCCTTAGGCCTTTTTGCCATCCGTATTGGTATTCAAAAGAATAGTTATGGCATTTTGAACTATGGCCTATTGATAATTACAGCGCTGATTATCTGCAGATTTTTCGACACGAATCTTGATTTTGTCTTTCGGGGAATACTATTTATTTCCGTTGGTGCTGGTTTCTTTTTTACCAATTACCTCCTGTTGAAAAAACAACGAAAGTCCACTATTAATTCAACCTCAAATACGCATGGTCATGACTAAATCCATAAATATTACCCTGTTATTCCTTTTGTTCTGTGTTCAATTGTTCATTCCTGCACAAATGATATATCAACAGAAGGACACCCTTGATACAGGTACAGCATATAAGTTTAAAACGCAGCCGATCGATCCAAGCGATCCTTTTAGAGGCAAGTACATTGTTTTGAACTATGAAATGGATTCTTTTGAAACAAAGGAAGACAGTTGGAATCGCTACAACGGAACTGTTTTTGTGTACCTCAAAACCGACGACAAGGGTTTTGCCGCCGTAAAAACCGTTAGTAAAACCTTGTTGGATACTTCAGACGACTACGTAATTGCAGAGAGCACATACAACTTCGGCAAGACCATTAATTTTAATCTGCCCTTTGACCGCTTCTATATGAATGAAAATAAAGCATATGACGCTGAAGTTTCTGTTCGTAAGGCACAAATTGACACCACAAAAACTTGTTATGGATTGGTCTTTGTAAAAGAGGGCAAGGCTGTTTTAGAGAACGTATTTATTGATGAAACTCCAATTAAGCAATTTGTTGAAGAATATCAACAAGCCCTGAAGTAGACAAGGTTACACAATTGATATTGTCGTTCAGATATGGCCCAACTTGACAAAACACTTTGGGCACCAATCTAAGAAACTAATCAATACAAAAAGATTCGATTTAGAAGAACAAACCTCTTAGGAGCAAGGAGCATTAAATCTCCGTAATCGAGAAAGGTTTACCGATAGAAATTCATCTCATCCATATACTTCCATACAGCCTCAGGAAGCATCGTTCTAATATTCTTCCCAGCTGCATGATTCTTACGGATGAACGTAGATGATATTTCCATGATAGGTGCATCTACCCTATGGATTCTCGCATGCCCTTCAAAAAAATGTTCCGTTTTCCCTTTTGAAATTCTTGGATATATGAATAGTTCATAACCCTCCAGAATAGCTTCATAATTCTTCCATTTATGAAACCCTTTGAGATTATCTTCACCCATTATCAAGCAAAACGAATGGTCTTCACTATGGCCTTCCTCCAAATGAACCAACGTATTGATCGTATAATTAGGTTGCGGTAAATTGAATTCTATCTTACTGGGTTTTAATTTAGGAAAATCTTTGGTCGCCTCAAAAACCATTTGGTAGCGATGGTGATTGTCAAGGAGCGTCTTTTTTGTTTTAAAAGGACTCTGGGGAGTAACTACAAACCAGACCTCATCAAGATCGGAAAATTCAACCATATGGTTCGCAATTACCATGTGGCCAATATGTATCGGGTTAAAAGTGCCAAAATACAAACCGACTTTTTTCATCAAATTTTTTTATGGTAATTCCCGTGAAGGCCTATGTCTATTCTTTTTTCTCAGCCCCTACAAATTCAGCAACTAGCTCATGTGCCTCTTTCAAAGCAACGTCCAAATCATAATTCTTTATAATTCTATCGAATTGAGGTGCGGTGGCCAATTCTACTGAGGCCTTTGCGACACGCATGTTTATTTTATCCTCGCTCTCCATACTTCTTTTTTTAAGCCGAATTTTCAATTCGTCAACACTCGGTGGCTTAACGAAAACAGCAAGCGTTTCTTTTGGGAATTTCTTCTTGATTCGAAGCCCTCCAACAACATCGATATCGAAAATAACGTTTTTACCTTCTGCCCATAGTCGTTCTACCTCACTCTTCAAAGTTCCGTAAAAATTATCCCGATAGACTTCTTCCCATTCGAGATAATCATCATTCTTGATATGTTTCTTGAATTCTGAAACGGTAATGAAGTAGTAGTGTTCCCCATGTTTTTCCTTACCACGTCGTGGTCTTGAGGTCGCAGAAACGGAAAAAGCCAAGTTCAGTTCAGGCTGCTTTAAAAGGTGCCGAACGATAGTGGTCTTGCCACTACCTGACGGGGCTGAAAATATAATTAGCTTACCACCTTTCTTCATTAGAGCACATTAAGCATTTGTTCTTTGATTTTTTCCAATTCGTCTTTCATTTGAACAACAAGTTGTTGCATAGGCGCATAGTTGGCCTTAGAACCAATAGTATTGATTTCACGACCAATCTCTTGTGTAATAAAACCGAGTTTCTTGCCATTGGAATCGTCTGATTTCAAGGTCTTTGAGAAGTAGTCCAAATGGTTGGCCAAACGCACTTTCTCTTCCGTGATATCGTATTTCTCTAAACAATAAATAAGCTCTTGTTCAAAACGGTTGGCATCAACCTCTGCCTGTATGTCCGCAACGGCCTTGGCAAGACGTTCACGAATCGTGGCCTGACGATCAGGATCCATTTTAATGACATCGGCCAATAACTTTTCAAGTGTTTCTATGCGTTTAAAAAAATCCTTTTCAAGTACCAAACCCTCCGCAGAACGAAAGTTGTGTATTTCACTTAGCGCTTGTTTCAATGCCAATCGAATCGAAGTATATTCTTCTTCATCAATATCTTCACGCTCGGTTTTCATAGCGTCGGGCATGCGCAAAGCCATTTCAAGCAAACGAAGGTCATCACCATCGGCAATAGCACCAAACTGCTTCATATACTGTCTGACCGTATCCTCATTCACCTTGGCAGAGGTCTCACTCCCGGTAAACTCAACATAAAGTCCGAAATCAACTTTACCACGAATCAATGAGCTTGCAATAAGCTTGCGAAGTTCTAACTCTTTTTCGCGATAAGCCGATGGCATTCGGGCGTTCAAATCCAAGTTTTTGCTATTGAGTGATTTTAATTCAACGGTGATTTTCTTAGAAGGAAGCTGTATAACATGCTTCCCGAAACCGGTCATGGATTGAATCATAGAATATTTTTAGATTTTGCAAAGGTAGGGCAATTCAATCTGTTTTTAGATCATAACTCGCGCACCCAAATATTCCGGTAACTTACGCGACTGTCATCACCATGGTCTTGAAGCATTAAGGGTCCTTTTCCATGTGGTGTATTCTTTGGCCATCCTATGTATGGCGTAGTCCCTTTTATTTCGGTATGATCCTGAATTAAGACACCGTTCTGGAGTACCGTTACTGTCGCTGATTTGACTTTCCCACCATCTTTGTTGAACTCTGGCATATGATAGATTATATCATAAATGTTCCATTCTCCCGTTGGCACAGAAGCTTTCGCCAAAGGCGGACCTTGCTTATATATCGAGCCCACTTGACCATTTACATAGGTGTCATTATCATTGTTGTCCAAAACCTGTATTTCGTAAATACCGTTAAGAAAAATACCGCTATTACCCCTGTTTTGACCCTCACGCTGCACAGGTAATGGGGAACGCCATTCGATATGCAATTGTATATCCCCAAATTCTTGCTTAGTCCGAATATCACCTGTTTTATCAGCTACGGTCATACTACCCTCTTTGTTCAAATGCCATTTGGCGGCTGTACTATCTTGGGTATGCATCCATCCATCCAAAGAACTTCCATCGAAAAGGATTATGGCATCACTTGGAACCCTATCATTGTTTGCTGGCCCTACATCAGGCACTTTGGGTTCGTAGTACTCCGTATCCTCCGGTTCCGTTGGCTCCGGCTTTGTATATTCTTCATGGACGATTACCGCATCTTCAACAATAGTGGTTGCCTCAACAACCTCCTCCTTTACTTTTTCTTGGCACGAAAAAATGAATAGTGAAAATAGTGCCCCAAGAATATTGATTTTGTTCATTTCAAAATATTATCTAGAGTTCTTTTATTTTGATATTGCGAAAAGCCACGCCGTCTCCATGGTCCTGTACTCCAATTTTTCCTGTAGTATATTTGGCAAAATGTTCCCAATCAGCAAACTTAGACTTGGACACCATTTCCTCCCATTCCGGATTATTTACTGGAAAATTTACGATTTCAACATCATTGAGTACAATAATACCCATATTCGTTTTGTGATTTATAGTAACCTCACATAGATTCCATTCTCCAACGGGCTTGGTAACATCCTCAGAAGGAGAAACCATATCGTACAAGGCACCTGCCTGATGGCTTGTGCCATTTTTTCCGTCAGGATGTTTATCATTGTCAAGCACCTGTATCTCCGGGCCTGTCTCATAAGGTTGATTAAGCTCTTCGAGTTCTTTAATGCCCCAAAAAATACCACTATTTCCAGCCTCTGATATGCGCCACTCTATGGAAAGTACAAAGTCAGTATATTCATCATCTGAAACTAGGTTGTAATTTTCACCTTCTTTCCGGTCTTTGGAAGGATAGAAAACCATGGCGCCATCTTCAATTTTCCAGTTCTCTGAAACATCCTTCTTCTTGTATTCATGCCACCCGTTAAAGGTTTTGCCATCAAAGAGCACCTTCCATTCGTCTTTTGCAACTTCCATTTCGGTCTTTGCCAACACATCTGTCTCCTTTTCTTCGGACTCCTTTACTTTTTCTTTGCAGCCGATGATAAGAGCAATCAAGAATATTATGGGTATAAGTTTTTTCATTCGTGCTTGTTTTTAGGTGGCTATTATTATGTTCCTAGTATTTTTTTGAGCATGTCTTTATCTACATCTGCCCCCGCGAAATCGTCAAATGTCTTCTCAGTTGCCTCGATTATATGGTCTTGAATGAATATTGCACCTTCGCGAGCACCTTGTTCCGGACTTTTGATACAGCATTCCCATTCCATAACGGCCCAAACATCACAGCCATATTGTGTCAACTTGGAGAAAATAGTTTTGAAATCGATTTGACCATCGCCCAAAGAGCGGTATCTCCCAGCACGATCGCCCCAGTCATTATATCCTCCAAAAGCTCCTTTCTTTCCTGTTGGATTGAATTCAGAATCTTTTACATGGAACGATTTAATAAATTCATGGTAATGATCTATGTACTCGATGTAATCGAGTTGCTGCAAAACAAAATGGCTAGGGTCATAAAGTATATTCACACGTTTGTGATTTCCAGTAGCGGCTAAAAACCGCTCAAAAGTATCACCATCATGAAGGTCTTCTCCAGGATGGATCTCATAACAAACATCAACTCCTTCTTCATCAAAATGGTTCAAAATGGGCATCCAACGCTTTGCCAATTCTTCAAAGCCCATTTCTACCAATCCTGGTGGTCTTTGTGGCCATGGATGCCATGTGTGCCAAAGTAGTGCGCCTGAAAAGGTAGCGTGAGCGCTAATACCCAATCTACGACTTGCTGTTGCCGCCTTCTTCACAACATCTATGGCCCATTCCGTGCGCGCCTTCGGATTATTTTTCACATTGTCCGGAGCAAAATTATCGAACATCAAATCATAAGCCGGATGTACAGCAACGAGTTGGCCCTGAAGGTGTGTTGAAAGCTCGGTTATTTCCAGTCCATAAGAATTTACTTTCCCTTTGAGTTCATCACAATACGTCTGGCTTTCAGCAGCTTTATCTAAATCGATCAGAAAACTTTCCCAAGTGGGAATTTGAATTCCTTTGTATCCTAAATCTGCCGCCCACTTGCACATACCGTCCAATGAATTGAACGGGGCTTTGTTATCTACGAATTGTGCTAAAAAAACTGCTGGTCCTTTGATTGTTTTCATTTTCTTCTTTGCTATTGGTTTCTCGAAATTATTGAATGTGATTTTTTGTTGGAATTTACCTTATATTTAGAGTGGAAATATTCCCTTTATGGTCTTTCCACATGAAGTTATAAATATAGGGAATACCATAAGAAAACCATAGGAAATACAATATGAATCAAGAAGAACAATACGATGCCATTGTGGTTGGCACAGGCATAAGTGGTGGCTGGGCGGCCAAAGAATTATGCGAAAATGGTTTAAGAACATTAGTACTCGAACGTGGCCGTATGGTGAAACACATTGAGGACTACCCTACTATGAACGATGATCCTTGGGACTATCCCTTGAAAGGCGAATTATCTTCAGAGGACAAGAAAAAATATCACGTACAGGCACGGGTAAATTGGGCCCCTAAGGAGGATGTGAAACACTTTTTCGTCAACGACTTGGAACATCCGTATGTAGAAACAAAACGTTTTGACTGGATTCGTGGCTATCAGGTGGGAGGTCGTTCCCTTACATGGGGCCGCCAAAGTTATCGTTGGAGTGATATTGATTTCGAGGCGAACAAGAAAGAAGGTATAAGTATTGATTGGCCCGTACGTTATAAAGATATTTCTCCTTGGTATGACAAAGTAGAAGAATATATTGGAGTGAGCGGAGAGAAATTAGATTTGGATGTTTTACCAGATGGTAAATTTCAGCCCCCGATGGATTTGAATTGTGTTGAAGAAGAATTCAAAAAATCCACTGCCGAAAAATTTGACGATGGTCGTTTAATTACGGTCGGTAGAACAGCACATATCACGGATCCAAAAGCCACATTTGAAGGTAGGGGGGTATGTCAAAATAGAGACAGGTGCTGGCGCGGATGCCCTTTCGGTGGATATTTTAGCAGTAACTCTTCTACCCTCCCGGCAGCGGAACGGACCGGAAACATGACTCTTAGGGCAAACTCTATAGTTCATGAGGTTATTTATGATGATAAAACGAAAAAAGCAACTGGCGTACGGGTCATTGATACCGAAACCCATGAAAAGATGGAATTCAGGGCAAAAGTGATTTTCCTTTGTGCCTCCGCAATGGCCTCCGTTGGTATTTTGATGCAGTCCAAATCGGAACGTTTTCCAAATGGAATGGGTAATGATTCTGATGCGTTGGGCCGTGGCATTATGGACCACCACTATAAACTTGGGGCAAGTGCTAAGGTAGATGGCCATCTAGATAAATATTACAAAGGCCGGAGAGCCAATGGTTTTTATATTCCACGATTTGTGAACCTTGACACAAAAACAAAACGTGAAGGATATCTCCGTGGTTTTGGTTATCAAGGCACCGCCAGTCGCGGCGATTGGTCAGCATCAATTGCCGAAATGGGTTACGGTAAAGATTTAAAAGAAGAAATTCTTAAACCAGGTCATTGGGAAATTGGGGTGACGGGTTTTGGCGAATTCTTGCCGCATGATGATAATAGAGTAACCTTGAGTGCAACCGAAAAGGATAAATGGGGATTACCCCAACTAGACTTTGACGTAGAGTTCAAAGAGAACGAGTTGAATATGCGAAAAGATATCAAGAAAGAGATTGTCACCATGTTCAAAGCCGCTGGTTTCAAAGATGTACAGCCATACGAGGAGCCTTCTGGACCCGGTCTTGGCATTCATGAAATGGGTGGTGCCAGAATGGGCCATAATCCGAAAACTTCTGTTGTCAATAAACATAATCAGGTCCATTCAGTACCCAATGTATATGTTACAGATGGTGCTTTTATGACCTCATCAAATTGTGTAAACCCTTCTTTGACCTATATGGCCTTTACGGCTCGGGCAGCAAATCATGCAGCAAAGGAATTCAAAGCTGGTAAGTTTTCTTAAACAACCATATGAAGAAATCAAATCAACAAATCGTTTATGATGCCATTGTCGTCGGCACCGGAATCAGTGGAGGATGGGCCGCAAAGG
>CAZTLZ010000158.1:0-8004 GCA_964614665.1 uncultured Maribacter sp. | reverse complement strand
GAAAATCAAAAGCCCATGCCTTTGGGTATTCCCCATTGAATCTGACACTTCCATCCTCTCCATTATCATAAACACACCAGGTTTCCAAGCAGCCATTGTTATCAGAATCCCTTGTTTTCCATAAATAGGCATCAAACCCTTTTAGAGCTTTATAAACCCTATTCAAATACGTAGTGTCCTTACCCAATAAAAAATATTGCTCATATGCGGGCATCGCAAAGTATAACCCTTGAAATTGGGCGTAATTGGGGGTAACGACCCCTTGACGGTTATATATAACCCCGGGAAGTCGGCCATCTTCCCTTTGGTAATCCATGAAAATTTCAATGTTGTTTGTAGCCACCTCCATATTTCGCTTGGCATACATATACCCGCCCATGGGCTGGGTCTCCAACCATACACTTACATATTTTGCACCTTCCTTCAATACTTTTCGGTCTCCGTAATCGATGATGTTTCCCTTGGCCAAAGCTTCTGCCCTATTATATAGTTTTTGTAATGTACTGTCAGAAGTAGAAAAGGATACTGATGTATTAGGCTGCTGTGCACATGAAAAAGTACAAGTCAGCAGAAAAAGTAATAACACTACCCTTTTTAGTGATTTTGACACCAATAGATTTGCTGTACGTATTGATAAGTTTTTATTTTTACTCTTCATCATTAGGTTTTTCTTGTTTGATCTGCTTTGCTAATGGATGACCTATTATCTGTAATTGCTGTGTCACCCATTTAGCTACTTTGGTTGCCCCTAGAACCGAAAGATGGGTGTTGTCTTCTTTTCCTTCAGGATAATAAGGGTGTTCTCCAACTCCATAATGTAAATGTAGTTTTTTTGATTCTTCAACACCATATGCTTCTTCTAATTGCTCTGTGAACAGTTGAAGGTCAATAAAAGGAACGTTCAATTCATTCGCAACTAGTCGAGTGACAAAAGGGTATTCCCCATGGGTATCCATCAAAGTACCATACTCATTAAAATTTCTTCTAACGATGGATGATAACAAAATAGGAGATGCACCTTTTTCTCTAGTCTCCGTTACAAACTTTGCTAGGTTGGCATGATAAGCAGTATAGGGATTTGTATATCGTGTTGAATCCCTGAACTTTTGATCATTATGTCCAAACTGGATAAATACGTAATCGTTCTTGCTTAAAATCGGAACTATTGAATCCCATCTTCCTTCATCAATAAAACTTCGTGTACTACGTCCATTTACCGCTCTATTATCAACCTTTACTTCATCAGTGAAAAAATCAGGAAGCATTTGAGCCCAACCTCGTTCCGGGTTCTCTTCTGGATTTTCTTTATCGGCCATGGTAGAATCACCAATGGTATAAATAGTTTTTTGTGCAATTGCCACATTGCCGCTCAGCATAAAAAAGATTCCTAAAATTAAAATCAATCGTTTTTTTAGTATCATTTTTAAATTGGTTTTATCGGTCAAGTTAAAAACACTCCTCCCCTTGTTACTTAATTGCGGAAAGAAACCCTTAAAGCAATATAAGAGGTGTATGGTAAACGAACAATATTCATATCCTTATCATTCAATCGATACCGACCAACTTACCTTCATTTGACCAAACGATATTGCTTTCATCACCAAAATCATAACCTTCACCAAGCGCTACATATCCCCCCGCAATAACTCAATTTAACTATAAAATTTGGATCTCCGGCGGCAATGGTGATAAAGGTGCAAAATCAGATTTATGGTATAGTTCTGATGGCGTTGTTTGGAACTTGGAATGCGAATATGCTTTTGAAAACAGACTTTATCATATTATGCTTGGCTCAAATGATAACGGCTATGTTATAGGAGGGTAAAAACCTGGCCCTGTATTTGTGGATGCTAAGCTTAACCCAATCATTAGTATTAATTATGAAAAAGGTAATTTTATATATTTCAACAATTCTACTCACTTCTTGTCATATGACTAGTTATGTGAGCGATTTGGAATCAACGCCTTACGGAATAGATTTTAGGGAAGGAAAATGGCTATTAAATGAAATAGAATCACCTGAACGGGTAAAGCCAATATTGACCAGGATTGCCTATAAAGGTTTCTACAAAAATCTTGGGGACAATCTAAAAAAAGTAGAAGAGTTGAAAAACGTTAAACTATCCTTCATATCAACTCAACCTAATGTAATTCAGCTGGAACGAATCAAAAGGCAATCGAAATTTGACTATCTAATAATCATCAAATGTGAAAATTCAGAAAGTGCAATAAATACCGTGATAATTGGGGCCCCAGATGGAAAAAAAATAAATAGAGCCGATGCTATTTTAGAAGTTTATGATCTAAATTCTTTCGACATGATTTATTATCAAAAAATTACGGGAGAAGTAGAGGTAAATGATAAAGATGATTCCGGTTTCTCTTTTGTAAAGGGTACTAATGGAATAATGATCAGAAGCTTAGAAAAGATTATGAAAAAAATAAAATAATGCTAACAACGATTATAACAAATAGGACGTAAAGCACTATATTTAAAGGATTTGGCTTTTAAAGTAATAAGATAAAACAAGATTTGTAAATGAAACACGAATGGAGAAAAAAAGAAAAATCAGCTTATCTGCCCAACCTGAAACCAGAATTTATTGATATTCAGGAATATCAATTCATAGTATTAAACGGAGAGGGAAATCCAAATAGTAAATTCTTTTCTGACTGCATAGGAGCATTGTACAGTGTAGCATATGCAATTAAAATGAACCTCAAAAAAATGGAAAAGCCACCCAAAGACTATCAAGATTGGACGGTTTATCCTTTAGAAGGCGTTTGGGATATTTCCAAAGAAGCAAAACTAAATTTTAACGGAAAAATAAATAAAGACGATTTAGTATTCGACTTAATGATTAGACAGCCCGATTTTGTGAGCAATGATTTCTTCAATGAAGTGCTTGAACTCACTAAGAAGAAAAAACCACATAAACTTTTGGGCAAAATTGAACTGAAAAAAATAAGAGATGGTAAATCCGTCCAAATGTTACACGTTGGAAGTTATGACAACGAATCCGAAAGTTTTGAGCAAATGGAAAAATTCGCGAGCAACTTAAGTTTAAAGAGAAAATCTAAGGTTCATAGAGAAATATATCTATCGGATTTTAGAAAAGTACCTGAAGATAAATTAAAGACAACACTACGATTTCAAGTATATAAATAGTAAAACCTGTCTGACTTCAATACTAAAGTGGACTAAAACATAGAATTTGGAATTATATGCTCACAGATATCAATCCGAAATTACCAATGCGCGACAAAAATGTGACGCGTGAATTTTATTTAAATCAACTAGGGTTTAAAGAATTTGGAAATACTGACTTTGATGGCTACTTAATGATGGTAAAAGATAGAATTCAAATTCATTTTTTTGAATTTAAAGAACTTGACCCGAAAGAAAATTATGGACAAGCCTATGTAAGAGCCGATAATATTGACGAGTTCTACAAGTCATTGTTGGAAAGGCAGACAAAAATTCATCCGAACGGGCAATTGGAAGTAAAGCCTTGGGGGCAAAAGGAATTTTCAGTCCTTGACCCAGACAATAACCTATTGACATTCGGACAGAATATATAAGGTTCTAAAACAAACCGCATCAGATAGAATGAAAAGTTTAAATCAAAGTATAGTAAACCATTACCTTAAAGAGAATCTGTACGAAGACATTATCAATCGTCTTAAAGAACAAAACATTGCTTTAGACAATGTAAAAAGGATTGACATCGCAAGTGCTGATGAATTTCATGTACGCGGAGCATCTGTATCCAAAGAACTTGCCAATAGTATTGACTTAAATGGACTAAACGTATTAGATGTTGGCTGTGGACTAGGCGGCCCCTGTAGAATGCTTGCGGACGAATACAATTGTAGGACTACAGGTATAGACCTTAGCAATGAATATATACGAACGGCTACCAGACTATCTCAACTTGTAAACCTAAATGATAAAACATCTTTTCTTCAAGGAGATGCCACTAAGTTGCCATTCGAGGATAATTCTTATGATGTCGTTTGGACACAACACGTTCAGATGAATATTCCAAATAAGAAAAAGTTCTATTCAGAAATCGATAGAGTATTGAAAACAGGTGGGTATTTTCTCTTTTATGAAATTTTGAAAAATGGAACTGGCAAAGTTAATTATCCAATGCCTTGGGCCAGTAATGCCGACCACAGTTTCTTGTTTAGGGCGGAAGATATGCATGGATTTTTAAAAGGGTTTGGTTTTACCCTTGAGCAATCTTCAAATCAAACCCAAGCAGGGATTGATTTTTTTGATGCACTTTTCACTAAAATGAAAGAATTAGGACCACCAAAACTCGGACTGAATGTCCTAATGGGCGAAACTACAAAACCAAAATTGATGAATCTTTTGACCCATTTAAAGAATGGTGAATTGGAACTTTTAAGTGGCGTATATAAAAAACAACCATAACATTGGCTATGAGTAATTGCTTATTCTTGCTTACTTCTAAAAAACAAAATCCATGAGAATTGATACTAACTTAAGTAAGTTACCACTAACTAAATCCAAAACAAGTACACTGGAATTCTTGTTCGGTAATACCGACATTGAGCCATTTTGGGTTGCGGATATGGAATTTGAAATTGCCCAGCCTATTCAAGAATCTTTAATACAACGGATTTCAAATTCAAGTTTTGGATATGAATACAAACCGAAATCTTTTTTTGAAGCTCAAAAGAATTGGTACCAAAAGAATTATGGAATCGTATTAAACCATAAACACGTAATCTATAGTCCAAGTATTACAACCACAATCTCTGTCATAATTGAAAATTTCACCTCTGAAAATAACGGGATAATTATTCAACCTCCTGTATTTATGGAATTTAGAGATGTGATTCGAAAAACAAAACGTAAGATTATTAAAAACCCTTTGGAATTAATTGGTAGTCAATATCAAATTGATTTTATAGATTTAGAAGCAAAAGCAAAATTAGATAATAGTAAAATCCTGATTATCTGTAATCCCCACAATCCGATTGGTCGGGTTTGGACTAAAGAAGAATTGAAGCAAATTGTGAGAATTTGTAAAGAAAATGACCTGCTTCTTATATCTGACGAAATTCATAAGGATATCATCCTTTTTGATAACCAATTCACTTCTGCTTTGAAATTCGTTGAAGACTATGAAAAAATTGTTGTTTGCACCTCTGAAGCCAAGACATTCAATCTGTGTGGGATATCGGACTCTATGGCAATAATTCCAAACCAAGACATAAAAGATTCTATCTCAACAACATTCAAAAAATATAATTTAGGAAGAACAAATGCACTTACAAGAGTTGCTCTTGAATCAGCCTATACTAATGGAGAATCTTGGCTGAATGAAATGATAAATATTATTGAAAAAAATATTGGGACCATTGAAAAGGAATTAGAGAATTCAAAGATCAAACTAATAAAACCAGAAGGTACATACCAAGTATGGCTCGATTTCAGAAATGTTTACAAAGACACTAAAGACATGTTCAATCATTTGACGGAGAAATCCGGAATCGGTCTTAACGCAGGACATTGGTTCGGACGGGAAGGAGCTTTGTTCATGAGAATGAACATTGCAACCTCCAATGAAAAAGTTACCAGTGCTATTAAAAGAATTAAAAACGCAGTGCCTAAAGAAACGAAATGAACAAAGAATCATTCCTAAGAGAATTTATGGGTGAAGTTTGGAATAAAAAGAACTTTGAAAAAATTGAACAATATGTCCATAATGAATATACTATCCATCTTGACCCAGGCGACCCTTGGGAAGGGAAAACATTATCGCATTCCGAATTTAGGAATCGTATGGAATTAGGTTCTTTCAAACCATTTCCTGATATGATTTTTGAAATAACTTCCGCTATTGAGGATGAAAATTGTGTGGCGGTCACTTGGGTTTTAACAGGTACGAATCTTGGACAGATTGGGGAATACGCCCCAACTAAAAAAGCGATTAGTACAGAAGGAATGACCTTTTATCATTTTAAAGATAATTTGATAAATGGCCATACCCAGATTTTTGACAGAAAAACAGTTATGAAACAATTAGGCTTTATATAAATGAAGACAAAAAAAGAACTTAAGGACGAGTACAAAAGAATGGAATTCCCTATGGGCATTTTTCAAATAAAATGTACCGTCAATGAGAAATCATTGGTAGACAATAGTGTTGATATGGAATCAAAGTGGAACCGTCATAAAATGGAACTTAAGTTTGGAAACCATAGAAACAAAGATTTACAAAACGATTGGAATACATATGGAGAAGACAGCTTCATATTTGAAGTTTTATCCGAGTTTAAGAAAAGTGAAAAAGAAAATGTGAATTACACTAAAGAGTTAAAGACTCTTCAAGGTAAGGTTATTGAAGACCTGGAACTTGAAAAAACTTATTAAAAAGTTGGTACTAACATTTTGTACAAGTTAATGTAGCCCGCTCAAACTGCACAGTAATTTGACGGTAAACCCGCACGAAATCTACCACTACGAATACAATTTGCCGCCCATCACAACAACTTGCATCATGCTTTGGGAATAATCCTTATTAGATAGGAGCGTGTGGTAGCATAAAATTCTTGCCCAATGAAAAACCTCTGGTTTTTCCGTACCTCAGTTAAAAAAGCATAAAACGACCCAGTTGGAGAGGGAAATGGCTCACTAACTGCCCTACCCCACTATGTTTACTAATGTCCCGATATGCTCAATGGTAATCCTTGTCTCATCACCCACCTTTAAGGTAAACTCATCCGGAGGAATAATTCCGGTTCCGGTCATTAAGAAACAACCTTGTGGAAAATTACATTCCCTAAAAAGATAGTCGACCAAATCTTGATGTTTCCGTTTCATGGTATTGATGGATACCTCACCAAAAAAAACCTGACTTCCGTCGCGAAGAATTTCCAGCGTAATCATGGCATCACTATCAATAGGGTTCTCTGGAACATAAATACAGGGGCCCAAAGCGGCACAACCTTCATAAGTCTTGGCCTGCGGAAGATATAAAGGGTTCTCTCCTTCAATGCTTCGTGAACTCATATCATTACCAACCGTATAGCCTTCAATGGTTCCTTCTGAACTGATCAACAAAGTGAGTTCGGGTTCCGGAACATCCCAATTAGAGTCTTTTCGAATTCGAACAGTACCCTTATGAGGGACTGTACGTTGTGCTGTTGCCTTAAAAAACAATTCAGGCCTATCCGCATCATAAACACGATCATAAAAAGTACCGCCACCAGCATCTTTAGATTCTTCCATTCGTGCCTCTTTACTCCGCATATAAGTCACTCCAGATGCCCATATTTCTTGACTTCCCATGGGTATCTCCAAGATATCCAAAAGATTCTCGTCGTCACTGACATGCAATCCGTTAAGCTCGTCTAACAAGGCAGTATGCAAATTGACTCTATTAAGAAACGTATCCCAATTATCAATCTTTTTTAGTTGGAATTGGTCTTTATGCTCGATTACCGCCCCAGAGGGGGTTTTATATATTTTCATAAAAGTTTGTTATTGGTTGTTGTTCATACAATGAAATTAATCTTAGGCTCAACTAAAATTCTTTTGCTAAAATACTTTACATAACTCCACAGCCAACATCTAAATCGTTATATTTTTAAGTTTTCAGAATGGTACCCCAGTCAGTTAGTGTATCTCCGCAACCAAGGGTGTATAATTGCTCTGTTTAAAACCGTTTCCTCCTCAGTCAAACGTCTCATATATACATTTTGATATTCTGTGAACCCGAACAAGATACTAAAGAAATTGTTTAAACCGAATCTCTAAAATTGACTACTTTAACAAAAATTAAAATCAATCTCATGAGAAATACTTTAATCATTTTAGTTTGTGCCCTATTGTTTTCTTGTAAAAGCACCCAACCTACTGCCACTGATGATATAGCGGCTATTCGGTCAATTCTTGACCAACAACAGAAAGCATGGTCAGCTAATGATTTAGAAGGTTTTATGCAAGGTTATTGGCAATCGGATCAA
>CAZTLZ010000157.1:0-8034 GCA_964614665.1 uncultured Maribacter sp. | reverse complement strand
ACCCTGATGGAGATGAATTAACTTATAATTGGTGGCAATATGAAGAAGCTGACACATATGATGGAAAGATAAATATCAAAAATTCTAATAAACAAAATGCTTCTTTTGCAATTCCAGCCAATAGTAAGGGCAAAACATTACATGTTGTTTGTGAAGTGACCGATAATGGCTCACCTCAATTAACAAGATACCAAAGAGTAGTGATTAATGTGAAATAATTCAATTTTTCAATTAATGCCAAAATATAGATTATTTGTAAATAAAGCCCAAAAAGAAGTAGAGGTCGATGGTGATACACCACTTTTATATGTGCTTCGTAATAATCTAGAGTTAAATGGTCCGAAATTCGGATGCGGACTTTCGCAATGCGGTGCTTGCATGGCTTTAATTGATGGTGAAGCAAAAATGACATGTATGCTTCCGGTTTCTTCAGTCGGAACTTCTGAAGTGATTACATTAGATGGATTAGTTGATGAGGACGGGACACTTCATCCAGTCCAAGAAGCAATTATAGAAGAACAAGCGGCACAATGTGGGTATTGTATCAATGGTATGATTGTATCTGCTGCAAGTTTGTTGAAAAAAAAACCTGAACCCAATATTGATGATATCAGACGGGCATTACAACCAAACCTTTGCAGATGTGGTACTCATAGTCGCATAATCAAAGCTGTTCAAAACGCTTCATCCAAATAATGCTCGGAAAGCATGAACGAAAGTCTATATCAATCTCGGCGCAAGTTTCTCAAAGATTTGGGATATGTAAGCATAGGGTTTTCCCTGTTAGGTGGTTGTGTAGGTGTTTCAGAACCAGAAATGGCCGGTCGATTTTCGTATGAAGGAAGTTTACCGGGAAGTCTGAAAAACGCCAACAAAGTAAACGCGTGGTTAGAAATTCTGGCCGACGGTCGGCTAAAGGTATATTCAGGTAAGGTTGAATTAGGTCAAGGTATACGGACTGCTATCAAACAAGTTGCGGCGGAGGAATTGGATTTGGATTTGGAAAAAGTCGAGGTGCATTTAGCCGAAACAGGGGTAACGCCAAATGAAGGGTATACTGGTGCTAGTGCCTCAATAAGAAATAGTGCGATGTCTGTGCGTTATGCGGCAGCGACTGCCCGAGGAGTATTACTGGAACTTGCAAGCGAAAAATTAAAAGAAGAAAAAGATAGTCTTATCCTAAAAAATAGTGTGGTTACCTCATCTAAAAATGATAAGTCAATAACTTTTCTCGAGCTACTCGATGGTGTTCAAATCAAAAAAGAAGTTCTAACACCTGTTCCCATAAAAAATAAAGATGAACATCGCTATGTAGGAAAGCCAATAGCTAGAACCGATATTCGTAAAATGGTCGTAGGGGAGCAGGTTTATGTGCATGATTTGAGATTTCCTGAAATGGTGCACGCCCGAATTGTTCGTCCACCAAATTACAATTCTACATTGCTGAAAATCGATGAGTCAAAATTTCAAGGTGTAGTATCTGGTTTTATTAAAACAGTGGTAAATGGGAATTTCATAGGAGTCATTACAAAAGAAGAATATCAAGCTGTTAAAGCAGAAAGGATTTTAAAAGTCAATTGCGAATGGAATGTTCCTAAAGTATTTCCTGAAATGGAGCAGCTCTACAATTATATTCGTCAAAATGCCCAAAAGCCAGAAAACATTCGTAATGAAGGCCATATCGAGAATGCTTTTAAAAAAGGAAAAACGATTCGAGCCTCATTTACCAAACCATATATCAAACATGCGTCGATGGGCCCGGCTTGTGCAATTGCCAGATATGATGGGGAAATATTACACATTTGGTCACATAGTCAGGGCATTTACCCACTTCGTGAAGGGATTGCAAATATGCTCGATATTAGAGTTGAGAAGATTCATATTATCGGTGTGCCTGGCGCAGGTTGTTTCGGACATAGTACTGCAGATGATGCAGCGGCGGATGTTGCTGTATTGGCCTTGGCTTACCCCAATAAGCACATTCGTTTGCAATGGTCTCGACAAGATGAGTTTAAGTGGGATCCCTTCGGGTCTGCAATAATCTCGGAAATAGAGGCAAGCCTGGATGACTCCGGAAAAATCGAAGCCTGGAAAAGTGATGTGTGGACCGATTCTCACAGTACTCGACCTAATAGTGACTCAGGTACCTTGTTAACTGCAAGATATTTGGAAAATCCTATTCAAATGAAGTCCCAAGGTTACCTTGGTGGCGGACATAGAAATGGAAGTCCCAATTATACTATTCCGAATTTACAGTTGAATGCTCATTATTTCAAAGGCCCGTTAAGAGTTTCATCCTTACGTAGTTTGGGTTCTTTCGCTAACGTTTTTGCCATAGAATCTTTTATTGATATTCTAGCTGAAAGCATAGACAAAGCCCCTTTGATTTTTAGGCTTGCTCATTTAAACGATTCTCGGGCCATTGAAGTTTTAGAGAAAGTTGCATTGCTAGCAAAATCAAGTAAAATTGCTAGTAATGAAGGAATTGGATATGGCTTTATGAGGTATAAGAATTCTGAGGCCTATATCGCCTCAGCCGTTAAAGTAAATGTTGATAAGGTTAAGGGTCACGTGAAAATTTTGAACATGTGGGCAGCAATTGATGTAGGAGAAGTAATAAACCCCGACGGGATTAAAAATCAAATCGAGGGTGGTATGATTCAAGCAGCCAGCTGGACCTTAAAAGAACAGGTCCAATTTAATGATACAGAAATAAAGAGTTCAGATTGGTCTTCTTATCCGATTATGAGATATGTTGATATTCCTCAAGTTAAAGTCGAGGTTATTGACAGGCCTGAAGAACCTGCCTTGGGGGCTGGTGAAATTGCCATGCCACCAACTTGCGCCGCCATTGCAAATGCGGTATATCGTGCCTGTGGAAAACGTATTTGTAATTTGCCGATTACCTCTGATAAAATATTGGGGTAGTATTTAAATAAGACGTTTTTTGCAGTATTAAGTCCAAATACCGACAATACCATCTTTTGAACCAAGAAGTGGGTCGGCTTTAGGAATAGGAAGTGCGGCGATATTTTCATCGGCTTTCGGCCGCTCGCTGGCATATCCGCGATTTAAATCCCAACTTCGCCCATCAGGGTAGGCTCCAACAACACCCAAACCCTTACTACCTAAATTCTTGTGGCCCACCCCTGCAGGTATGATTATAATATCGCCTGCTTCGACATCGACTTTTTCTCCCTTTTCCCCACCTAAATGAACTAAGGCACTTCCGGCATATACGCCCAATACTTCATGCGATGTACTATGGTAGTGATGAAAAGAATAGATCCCGTTTCGCCAAGAATTTGTCCAATTATTTTCGGCAAATCTATTCTCTAACCAAGAGGCGCCTTGATTGCCTCTTTCCTTAAAGGCATTTTTGTAAAGAATTAATGGCAGTTTGCTGTTCGGAATTTTACCATCGTCTTTGAAGAGCAATTGTTTTGGGTCATTTATCATCGAGAAACCTGTTTGAGGTAGAAAAAGAGCTAAACCTACAAGTCCTGATAATGTAATAAACTCTTTTCGTTTCATAATATTCCAATTTAATTGATTTTACAAGGTGACCGGTCTCTTTAATGAAACTGCAAACAGAATTACTCTAAACATGAACCAATCAAAAACTAATCAATATTGATTTCGGTTCTATTGAGAGCACTGTTATAAATAGCTTCTTGAATTTTCAGATTGTTCAGATAATCGGTGCCATTGGTCTCGAATTCATGGTTTGTTTTCAAACAGTCAATAAAATGACTTAGGGTATAATAAACACAATCGCCCGCAAAATTTAAATTCTCATGATGGTATTTAATTTCAACTTCGTTTTGAGAAAGGTTTTTTAGATAAATTGAACCATCGGTTTCCAATCGAAGGTATCCTTTGTTTCCTTCGATAAGCATTTCTCCAAAAGTATATCTTGGATTTTCGCTAGATGATTCATTATAACGATTGCCATCAAAAATGCCTTGGCAGCCATTTTCAAAATCAAAGAAAACCACCCCGCAATCTTCGCCTTCTATATTTTTATTCAACTTTCGTAACCTGGCATACACGTTATCGACTTCCCCCAATAAAAACCGAAATACATCAATAATGTGAATTCCCGTTTCGTATATCAATAGTTT
This sequence comes from uncultured Maribacter sp., assembly GCA_964614665.1. Taxonomy (GTDB): domain Bacteria; phylum Bacteroidota; class Bacteroidia; order Flavobacteriales; family Flavobacteriaceae; genus Maribacter_C. The sequence goes on along the minus strand of CAZTLZ010000157.1, from coordinate 3,910 downwards.
TGGCATTTCCCTGAAGTATGGTTGTCTGCCCAGGTACGCATCGTCTGCCCAGCCATCGCCCATTCGCATGCGATGGTTTATTGAAAATATTTGATTGCCTATTGCATTTTCATCTAACAGCTTTTTTATTTCTCGATACCACGGTTGAAACCTGAAATTCTCGTGAACCATGAACCGAACTTTCGACTGATTCATTTCATTGACAAGGCTAATAGCTTCTTCAAAATTTGGAGCCAATGGTTTTTGACAGATGATATGCTTCCCGTTGAAAACGGCTTGACGACATAAGTCTGAATGACTCTCTGGTGGTGTGATAATATCTAAAATTTCAAACGAAACATTTTTATATGCCTCTTCGATGGAGTAAAAAACCGAGTCAACATTAAACTCCTTGGCTAATATTTGGGCTTTCTCCATATCAAAATCGCAAATTGCAACTACTTCTACCTCCGGAATTCTCGTCCATGCTTCGACATGAAACTTCGCAAAATACCCAGCACCTATACAAACGACCCGAAATTTATCCATTCATTTTTTAATTTTAATATGCTAACCCTTTATCTGCTTTCGACATAGACCATAAAAACATTGCAATTAAGTTTAAACTTCCTGCAACATAGAAAAAGAAATTGGCCGATCCGGTCCATGCCATTAAATATGGAAAGGCGAGTGCGGTCAAAAATGAACCAATATTACCCGCCATATTCATGGTGCCAGATACTGCGCCAGCGTTCTTTTTGCCTATGTCCACACAAAGAGCCCAAGATGGTGACAAGGTCATATCGGCCCCTAAAATGGCTATGCTCAACATAAGTATTGCACCGATAGGAGTGCTCATGAAAATACTTCCGATTACTCCTAGGGAGGCAAGCCCGAAACCGATAACAGCAGGTAACTTGCGCGACCTGTTCCAATTACCTTTGGCAAATATCTTATCCACCAAAGACCCTGCAATCCAATTACCCACGGCTCCGGCAATAAAAGGGGCGATCGTATACCAGCCCGCTTCCATAGTGTTTAATGAATACGTTTCTTTGAGATATGGAAAAAGCCAAGTAAGTGCAAAGAAAAAAGTGAAGTTACTGCAAAAGTATTGTACGATTGCGATTCTCATATTTTTCGATTTCAAAAGTTTAGACATTGGAGCTTTTTCAACTACTTCATCATCAGTACCTTGTCTCCCGTGCAAAATCTCCTTTTTTTCATCTTCACTCAATCTTGGGTGATTTTCAGGAAGATTTCTAAACCCTATCCACCACAGAACGGCCCAGACAATACCAATTGCGCCTAATATTAGGAATGAGGTTCTCCACCCTAAGGAAGTAATTAACCAAGCCACAAAGGGTAGGGCAAAGGCCGCCCCAAGTCTGGATCCTGAAAAATTGAGACCGAGAACGAGACCCCGCTCCTTAAGTGGAATCCATGAAAAGATTGCTCTTGACATGCTTGGAAAAGCACCGGCCTCTCCTGCCCCGAACAAAAATCTCACCATAAGCAAAGAGCTTAAATTATTAACCATGCCGGTGAAGGCCGTAAACATAGACCATATACTGACAATACCCGAAAGAACTACCCTTGATCCAAAACGATCCGCGAGCATTCCGCTAGGTACTTGAAATAAGGCATACCCAAGGGCAAATGCAGAAAGCACCCATCCCATGGCCCTGTCATCCAATCCCAAATCTGTTCCAATCACATCCTTGGCAACAGAAATGCAGACCCTATCAATGTATAACAACAATGACAGAATGAACATGGCCATAACGAGAAAATACCTTCCTTTGAATTTCATGGGTTAATATTCCAGATTCAGTTTTTGAATTACTTGTAACAATCCTTTTTGGTCACCTACATTACCAGGGTAGACTATGAGCGGTACGCCTGGAAATTTACTTTCTTCCTGCAAATTCCATATGGGTACGCCGGGAATAATTTGGCCAAGAATTATCGTTCTTTTTATTTTAAGACTTTTGGTAGCCAAATCACTTGAAGTAATACCGCCTTTGCCAACAATATACTTTGGGCTAATTGCCATTCTTGACACTATAGTGGTTAGGTAGTCTGATATTATAGACCCGATTTTTAAATTTTTTTCCGATTCATTGGAGCTTATCAACTTCCGGCTTGTGTAGATAATTACATCTTCGCCTGCTGCTATATAGTCATCTACAGTTTTGGCGATCATCTGCGCGGATGGTGCCAAACCATTAAGTAGCGCCGTTATATTTAATTCTATGGACTTTATTTTTCGATTTTCAAGAACATAGTTTAACTGCTCAGTTGATTTTGGTACATATGAACCTAGTATGGTGACCCCCCCCTTTGTCTTGTTCAAACCCATATCGGATACATCTACCAATTTTGGTTTTTGTCCTGCCAATACTGCTATCAATGAAGCGGCCGACCTAAAATAGGGGGTAATATGGGAAGATAGTATGCTGTAAACCACTTTTTTTAAATGGGTGTAGTCGTAGGCATTAATGATACAAATATCATTAGCGTTGAATGAGTTGATTCGTGCGGTCAACTGCTCTGTCGTGGAGTTTTCCACATTTTCAATTGCCAAAGATTTCAACTTTGAGGAATCGATTTTTCCTTTGAATTTTTCAATTACCCAATCTTTCAAATTACTTGACTGAAACCCAAAGACCTTATCTTTTGCAAAGGGAGTTTCTGCGACTGGAATCATTTGTTCGCCTTCGCGGACATAATGGATGTCATTAATGCTATACCGGCCTCCTTCAAAGAATGCGGGAACAATAAATTGTACTGCAGACTGTGGCTGGAATATCTTTAACATAAGATTTACTTCCATTGGGTAGTGTCCCCTTAAAGTACTGTCTGACCTGCTGATAACCAGACATTTTATACCTCTCGAATCTTGACTGTATTTAATGTTCTTAGCTATCTCCAACCCCATCTTCTCAGCTTGTTCACTTACCAGACTTCTTGAATTGGTCAGTATGTAGAAGAGTTTTGAACCACGATCTAATTCACCACCGATTGCTGTCTTTGACCATTCAGTCAATACTGGAATATCATGAACGGTCTGTGTTCCCGTGGGATCATCATCTAAGACGATTATCGCATCGTATGATTTGGCAATCTTTGAAGTTAGGTCCTCATCTGAAAAAGGAAGTTTCAATGGTTCTTTGTGACCGATCAGTTCATCGTATGTTTTTGTAATTTCAGTCAACTTTTTTTTCTTCAAAGGCAATGACCCTAGCTGGGGAACCGTCGCCGTTTTTAATCTTTAGGGGCATAGCAATCAAGAACACTTCTTTGGACATTATTTTGTCAAGATTTTTCAACCCCTCTATAATAATGACACCTCCTTGAAACAAAATTCGGTGAATAAGGGTCACCTCCGTAATATCCGCTACATCGGCCACCGATGGCGGCTCAACACCAAGTAACTTGACTTTGTTATTTGAGCACCAAATGGCAAGGTCTTCACTGATTCGTGGTAAATCTTTTTTGAATCTTATCTGATCATACTTTTTAGACCAATTCGTTCTAATTAGAATGCTATCCCGATTTGTGAAGTTATCCAACTGAGTGACAACATCGTTTAGCTGAATCAATTGATTGGCTTCATAAATTGGAACATCAATAATATGAGCTTTTCCCATCAATTCGATAGGGTCATACTTTTCGATAGTAAGGTCTGAAACCCCAAAATGATGAGGTGCGTCTATATGAGTTCCCGCATGGGAATATATAGTTAATGTCTTAGCGTTCCATCCATCAGCTTCCAAAGTGCGGGCAACTTGATCGGAATACCCTGCAATTCCCTCATGGAAGGTATGGGTAAGATCGTGAACAATATATTTGCTGACATCTAACATTAATTCGATAAGGCATTGATTGTTGCTTTAGTTATTTCCTTGGTGGTTGCCGAACCTCCTAA
>CAZTLZ010000156.1:0-8112 GCA_964614665.1 uncultured Maribacter sp. | reverse complement strand
GTTTTAGGGTCATCGCCCATTCGGGTCGTACCCACTTCATGTATAATCTGCCCAGGGGCCAGAAGTCCGTAATCCTCATCCTTTCCTGGTTTTTCACTCAAAGGGATACCTCCCATGTTATGGATCAATTCTTCAAAGGTATCTTGCATATGCTTTGCTTGGTTCCGCTCGAAATCAGACCATTTGTAATTGAACTTCAATACGGGAATTCCAAATTGGTCTACGGTTGTTGGGTCGATTTCACAGTAATTATCCTTTCGGGCAATCGCCTCACCACGACCGCCAAAACCAATTACGGAGCCGTAGTATTTTTTAACATCATCACGTAAACTATCTCCATAACCTCCAACTTTAAGTCCAAAATACTTATTCATTCCGTTCGCATCCCAACCGAAACCATAATTAGGTTGCCCCATACCTCCCCAAACTTCAATATGATACCCTCGCGGAAAATTCAGTTTAGAATTGTCACCCCACCATGGAGAATACACATGCATCCCCCCCACACCATCTTCGTTATATGACGTCTTTCGGTTCATCAAGCCCGGAATAACCCCAGAAGCACTTGAGCCAGTGGAATCATGCAAATATTTACCCACCACATCACTACTGTTTCCTAACCCGTTGGGGTGATGCTTACTTTTTGAGTTTAGTAGGATACGTGCTGAACTACAGGCTGATGCAGCAAGAACTACAACTTTTGCCTTTAGCTTGTATTCTTTACGATCCTCTTTATTGATATAGGAAACACCCGTCGCTTTTCCCTCGTCATCAGTAGTTATTTCACGTACCATAGAGTTTACGAAAATCTTGACCTGACCTCCATTCTTTTGAGCAGGGAATATCAAACAGCTTCCTGCTGAGAAATCGGCATAGACTTGACACGAACGCCCACACTGTCCGCAATAAAAACAAACACCGCGGTCATTGTTGATTTTTTTGGTCAACATTGACAGTCGACCCGGTATTACAGGAATATTGGATTTTTTTGCTCCATTTATATAAAACAATTCATGTAATCTAGGTTTTGGTGGAGGAAGGAAAAACCCGTCGGGATCATTTTCCCTACCCTCGTTGGTTCCAAAAACACCGATCATCTTATCTAACTTGTCATAATATGGTTTCACATCATCATAACCAATAGGCCAATCATCACCGTGGCCATCACGTGTCTTTCCTTTAAAATCTTTTGGACCAAAACGCAACGAAATACGACCCCAGTGGTTTGTTCGTCCTCCCAACATTCTGGATCGCCACCACATAAATTCTGTTCCTTCTTCGTGTGTATAGGGTTCGCCTTCTACCTCCCAATCGCCCCAGGACATATCATGTCCGCCGAAAGCTCGATCAGTACTGGCAAATCTTCGTGGAGATTCATAGGGCCACTTTAACTGGGTCATTGTCTTTGGATCTGCCGGGTCGAAAAATGGACCAGCCTCGACAACCGCAACTTTCAATCCGGCTTTTGCCAATCGGTTTGTAGCCATTCCTCCTCCAGCACCGGAGCCTACTATAATTACATCATATACTTCTGACGATTCCTTAATCTGCATGTTCATTTGTTTAGTTGGCCTAATTTAAGATTTTTTTGAAGATAAATAGACTAGTATAGAACGATGTATCCTATAATTGTGTTCGTACACATTAAAAAACTAAATAATACATGGAGTTAAAAGGATTTAGTAACTTATACCGTATTTTTTGTGTTCTGCAAACTATTTAAACCTTCGAACCTGTCAATTATGAAAACGAAAATCTTCCATATAAACCGTAGAAAGTTCATAAAGGGAACGACCGCTGCTCTGACTTTGAGCTCTTTGGGTGCTTATGGCTTCGAAACTATGTATCGTGATACCCCATGGCGCGTGGGACTTATCGGATGTGGATGGTACGGTACAAGTGACCTGTTCAAATTAATTCAAGTGACAGATGTTGATGTCATAGCCGTATGCGATGTTGATAGCAAATTTATGGACAGTACTGCCTCTCAGGTTGCCGAGCGACAAAAATCAGGTAAAAAACCCAAGATGTACAAGGACTATCAAGAAATGCTAAAGAAAAGCAATTTGGACATTGTTCTAATCGGTTCACCTGACCACTGGCATGCATTACAATGTATCGACGCTTTAAAAGCTGGGGCTCATGTATATGTACAAAAGCCTATCAGTGTTGATGTAATTGAAGGGGAGGCTATGGTCGCAGCAGCTCGAAAATATAACAAGACAGTACAAGTAGGTACTCAGCGTAAAAGCACTCCGCATCTTATCGATGTCAAAAAACAAATTGTCGATGCCGGGCTTTTGGGAAAGATCAAGCATGTTGAAATGTGTTGCTATTTTCATATGCGCGCCAACGGTAATCCACCATTAGAAGAAGTACCCGACTTTTTGGATTATGAAATGTGGACCGGCCCGGCGCCTTTACGCCCTTATGATGGGTTACCTCATCGCAGGTGGTGGCGCACCTTTATGGAATACGGTAATGGCATAACTGGCGATATGTGTGTTCACATGTACGATACCGTACGCTGGATGCTCGGATTGGGATGGCCAAAAAAAATCACTTCCACTGGTGGAATTTATGTTCAAACGGAAGGTAAATCGAATATTGCGGATACCCAGACCGCTATTTTCGAACATGATGATTTAAATTGTGTTTGGCAGCATCGGACCTGGGGAACTCCATCGGACCCCGAATACCCCTGGTCATTCAAATTGTTCGGTGAAAAAGGAACGCTATCAGGAAGCACTATGAAGGCCGATTTTGTGCCACATGACAAGAATGCAGAGCCTATTCATTTTGATGTGCTTTATGAAAAGGAAAAATACCCTGAGGACCTAGTGGAGAAAGATAATGAGTTGAATGCGGCCCCAGCTACAAGAAGACATATGCTCGATTTTCTAAATGCAATTAACAACGGATCAAGACCCATCGCGGATATTGAAGAAGGTCATATTTCAACCGCTAGTTGTATTCTGGCAAACATATCAATGGAATTGGGTAGGTCTTTGGTTTATGACCCCAAAAGTATGACCGTCTTGGATGACCCGGAGGCTACGAAACTTTTGCAACGTGCCTATCGAGAAGGCTACGAGCATCCCCACCCCGATACAATTTGATTGGGTATGGGATGAAAAAAAGAAAAAGGGGCTATCTTGCGATAGCTCCTTTTTAAATATATGGTTATTCAAGATTGTACTTAAGGAAATTCCAGTATGGGCAGAAAAAATCTTCAACACCTCAAACTTCCAAAGGGGAAGATTAAAAGTTCCGAGAACCAAGAAGAACTTGAACATATTGGCTTTGCCGCAGGCATACCCCCTTTTCTAAGAGGTCCTTACTCCACTATGTATGTAAAACGTCCATGGACGATTCGGCAATATGCGGGATTTTCCACTGCCGAAGAAAGCAACGCTTTTTATAGGAGAAATCTTAAGGCTGGTCAAAAGGGACTATCCGTGGCTTTCGATCTTCCAACACATCGTGGGTATGACAGTGACCATGAACGCGTTATTGGTGATGTTGGCAAAGCCGGCGTAGCCATAGATTCCGTCGAGGATATGAAAATTCTTTTTGATGGTATTCCTTTGGATAAAATGTCGGTTTCCATGACAATGAATGGTGCCGTACTGCCCATTTTAGCCTTTTACATCGTAGCCGCCGAAGAACAAGGAGTGCAACCTGAGCAATTGGCCGGCACCATACAAAATGATATTCTCAAAGAGTTTATGGTACGTAACACGTATATCTACCCTCCAGGTCCATCCATTGAGATAATCGCGGATATTTTTGAATATACCAGTAAAAATATGCCCAAATATAATAGTATCAGTATTTCTGGTTATCATATGCATGAGGCTGGGGCAACAGCCGAAATCGAATTGGCCTATACCTTGGCCAATGGCTTGGAATACATTAGAACAGGGTTAAAAGCAGGACTCACCATCGACGATTTTGCACCGCGCCTTTCCTTTTTTTGGGGCATAGGAATGCATCATTTCATGGAAATAGCAAAAATGAGAGCTGCACGTGTACTGTGGGCTAAAATGGTGAAGCAGTTCAATCCGCAGAACAAAAAATCCATGGCGTTGCGCACCCATTGCCAAACAAGTGGGTGGAGCCTCACCGAACAAGACCCCTTCAATAATGTTGCACGAACTACCATTGAAGCAGCCGCAGCAGTATTCGGTGGAACGCAAAGCCTACATACCAATGCTTTGGATGAGGCTATTGCCCTTCCCACGGATTTTTCGGCCCGGATCGCTAGGAACACACAATTATTTCTTCAAGAGGAAACCCAAATTACGAAAACAGTCGATCCATGGGCGGGCAGTTACTATGTTGAATCGCTTACCGATGAGCTTTGCAAAAAAGCTTGGAAACTTATTGAAGAGGTTGAGGAGTTGGGAGGAATGACCAAAGCGATCGAGGCAGGAATACCAAAAATGCGTATTGAACAAGCTGCCGCCGAGAAACAGGCGCGAATCGATAGTGGTCAAGATGTCATTGTCGGGGTCAACAAATACCAGTTGGAAACCGAAGACGAACTCCAGATTTTGGAAGTTGATAACGAGGTGGTTCGAAAACAGCAGGTTGAACGCCTGGAAAAAATAAGGAAAGAAAGAAATATTGGTCTGGTGCAAGATTGTCTTGATAGACTTACAATTGCGGCGAATAACAAAAAGAACGGAAAAGGGGAAAATCTTCTAGCCATATGTGTTGAAGCCTCAAGAGCGCGTGCCACTTTAGGGGAAATAAGCGATGCTCTAGAAAATGCGTTTGGAAGACATAAAGCTGAAATAAAATCGTTCACAGGTGTGTATGCAAGAGCGATCAAAGCTGATAAGACATTTGAAAAAGCACTAAGACTTTCAGATGAAATCGCGGTGCAAGAAGGCCGAAGACCACGTATCATGGTAGCTAAAATGGGGCAAGATGGCCATGATCGAGGTGCCAAGATTGTTGCGACGGCCTATGCGGACCTAGGTTTCGATGTTGATATCGGGCCCTTATTCCAAACTCCTGAAGAAGCTGCCAAGCAAGCTATAGAGAACGATGTACATATACTCGGAATTTCCTCGCTAGCTGCTGGTCACAAAACCTTGGTTCCAAAAGTCATTGCCGAACTCAAAAACTATGGAAGAGAAGATATACTAGTCATTGTTGGAGGTGTGATTCCGAAACAAGACTATCCCTTTTTATTCAATTGCGGTGTAGCCGGTATTTATGGTCCTGGAACGAAAATTTCAGAAGCTGCCTTGGAGGTACTAGAGCTTTTGAAAATAACCTAGAGAGTTACTTTCCCTGCGCACTCAACCACTCCAGAATGGTAACCGATCTTCCTTCTACCATAACATCTTGGCCACCAAAATCAAAATCGGCATCATTGGAATGGGAATAGATCCAAGACCAATGTCCACTGAAGTGATAATCATCCCCTCCATAAAAACCAGAAAGATCGCTGACATGATCATAGTAAGAGAAATGAACATTTTCGGCCCCAGATTCCATCAACCTATTATATAAGGGCACAACGGTTTCTTCAGGTATGGTAACAGGATCGTCTTTAGAATGAACGAACCAAATAGGTATGTTTTTGATGCTTTCAATTTGAGCTTCGGTAACGTATTTATCCTGAAAGGCCAAGGCACTGATATAAGCCGCGGCAAAATAATCTGGGGCTTCTAAAATCAATTTCAAGCTCATGTAACCGCCATTTGAACAACCACCCACATAAATTCTGCTCTCATCAATATTCGGATTATCCGCAACATACTTTTTAATGAGCCCCATCAGCGCCCCATTATAAATATCGTTTTTATCACCCATTGTATATTCTCCGCTTGCACTCTGCATCCAAAAAGTCGGGGCTTGTGGAACCAGAACATATGCACCACCAAACACAGATTGGATGTCTTCAGAAGCATAATTCCAAGCTTTATTTGCAATCAGGGCGATACTTGGATCCGTACCACCTTCTCCCCCTCCATGTAGCCAAATAATCAAAGGTGATTTATCCGTTTTATTTGATGGTACAAATGACCCATAAGTCAATGTAATATCACCTTGAACATATGTTCCAGATAAATCAAACCCTTGTAAGGGAGGTACAATCCTGTCCGTTTCGGTATTCCATACCATTTCCGAAGGAATATGAGTAACGCTCAGCTTGTAATCAATCCATTTATTACTTCCACGGTTGTTCTTAAAAATATACTTAATCGGTGAAGTCAAGGGGTCATTGGGGCTAACAAAAAGTACCAATGTGATGTGATTACTTTCTGCAATAGCATTTCCTTTTTCGTCAGAAACATAGGCGTGTACCACCTTCCTATTTCCTTTAGCCTCTGCGGCACCCATTTCAACACCCGCCGCACTGCGCTCAACAGCAACCGAAAAGTCAGCTGCAATAACTTTAGAAACTTTTTCTTCCATAGGCAAGACAACCTTGTTCACACCCGGTCCCCAGTCATAACCATCTATCATCAATATATATTCTCCTGCCACTATATCATTAACTAATGACTGCTTATTTTCCAAATCATGGGCAAATACCATAACTGAACTTATAGCGAAGAATAGTACAAACAATCTTTGGGTAATGAATTTCATAATGTGTATCTTTAATTTTATCTGGTTAAGATAATGTATTACAATAACATAGAAACCTAATGAAAAAAATAAAGAAAGAAGACATCAAGCAGGAGGTATTTGACCTCTATGATGATTATGCACACGACAGGGTAAGCAGAAGGTTATTTTTAGACAAGTTATCTACATACGCCGTTGGTGGACTCACTGTTTCTTCATTATTGGGTTTTATCTCGCCTGATTATGTGAAAAAGATTCAAATACCGCAAGACGATTCAAGGTTGAAATCTGAATTTATCACATATGATTCTCCCAAGGGTGGAGGCCCTATAAAAGGCTTATTATCTAGACCTGTGGAAACAAAGGAAAAACTTCCGGGCATTATAGTAGTACATGAAAACCGGGGGTTGAATCCACATATCGAGGATGTAGGAAGACGAGCGGGTCTCGCAGGATTTATCTCGTTGGCGCCTGACGCCTTGACTCCTCTTGGAGGATATCCTGGTACTGATGATGAAGGCCGTGAATTACAGCGTAAACGAGACAGTAACGAAATGTTGGAAGATTTTATCGCTGCCTTTAAACACTTGAAGTCACACCCAGAATGTACCGGAAAAGTCGGTGTAGTAGGCTTTTGTTTTGGTGGATGGATATCGAACATGATGGCAGTTAAAGTTTCCGAATTAGGAGCATCCGTACCTTTTTATGGTGGACAACCCAAAGAAAATATTAACAAAATAAATGCCCCCCTTCTCCTGCATTTTGGGGAATTGGATAAACGGGTCAACGCAGGTTGGCCTGACTACGAAGCTGTATTAAAAGCGAACGGAAAAGAGTATGAGGCTCATATTTATGAAAACGCCAATCACGGATTTCATAATGATACTACACCTAGGTATGACCGCGAGGCCGCTGAACTGGCATGGAAAAGAACCATTGACTTCTTCGAGGAGAAACTGAAATAGACTCTGGTTTCCTATTGCAAACAATTAGAATCTTGATAAGATACTATTTGGAAAAAGACAATTCACTGCTCCGTTTTTTTTTCGAAGAAGTGTGTATTCCCAATTCAGGAATGACCAATAAAGGCACTTGGGTATGAAACGCAACCCTTTTTACAACAGGTTCTCGTGTCATTTTCTCCATATAACTGTGTTGGTAGTTTAGCATGGCCAACAAATGTATATCAAGTTCTTCCGTAAACACTTCTAGGGTCTTTGAAATTGAATTTAATTCAGAAACAGTATGTACATAGTGCTCAACCTGAACCAAATATTTCCGTAACATGCCCAAATTAAAAAGTTGTAACTCGGTCAATGCCTTGATTTCATATTGCACGTGAACAATACGAATAGTAGCATTAAACGTTTTGGCCATGTCTTGCAAAGGTTGTAGCTCTGATTTAGTATAAAACCGATTAAAATCAGTTGCAAATGCAATTTCTGTTGGGGTGACAAACTCAAAATTTTGCGGCACTGCCAAAACAGGGCAATTCTTTACCGACTTTATAATTCGAACGGT
>CAZTLZ010000155.1:0-8117 GCA_964614665.1 uncultured Maribacter sp. | reverse complement strand
TTTGCGGCACTGCCAAAACAGGGCAATTCTTTACCGACTTTATAATTCGAACGGTGTTGCTTCCCATGAAAACCTCCTCAAGGCCAGAGGCCCCTTTACTTCCAGTAACAACTAAATCAATGTTCTGTTCTTCAACCGTTTCTTTAATTTCATCCACCAAAAAGCTGAATGAAGAACTCGTTTCAAAACTATGTTTGGCATTGTTGTATTCTGCTTTAATACGTTCGATTGTGTTCTTCAAACCCCTCTTAGAAGAAAGATGAGCGCCATTCTCAAGCATCCCTCCATCAATAGAAGCCGCCATAAAACGACTACTGGCTATGGCAGGTGTGTAGGTATTTAATATGTGAAAAACGCACTCTTCGTCTTTAAAGAGTTCAAGTGCATATCGAATGGCGTTCCATGCATTTTCAGAAAAATCTGTAGGTATGAGTATATTCTTCATCTGCTTTTTATTGTAATCTATTGCAGTAAAAGTAAAGTTAGACCATATGGCAAACTATGATATTTGTCAGCTTTTGGAGGAGAGGAGAATTAGAATCCCTCGATTAGATCCTGAAGCTTTTTTTCGTCTACCACTGCTATTTGCTTCCCTGAAGTTTTGATGAACCCTTCTTTTTTGAATTCTGAAATAATGCGGATACAAGATTCAGTAGCGGTACCTACTACGTTCGCATAATCCTCACGGGACAATGTTAGGGTTAAAAATCCTGCTTTATCTTCGCCATAATTTTTCTTCAAGTATAAAAAAGCTTCCGCCATACGTTGCCTAACTGTCTTTTGAGACATATTAACGATAACATCGTCAGCTTCCTTAAGATCATGGGCCATATGACGCAGTACCTCAACAGCGAAATTTGGATTTGCATCTAGGGTATTTGAAATAACTTCCTTAGGAACAAAGCATACTTCCATATCACTAACGGCGATGGCACTCAAATTTGTAGATTCTTCAACAATAACCGAACGTTGTCCCATTACCTGCCCCCTACTCGCCAATTTTACAATTTGGTCTTTTCCGTTAGCACTGAGTTTTGACAATTTGGAAACCCCTTCCCGAACACAAAATACACCATCTAGTTTATCACCTTCCTCAAAAAGTGCCTCCCCTTTTTTAATCTTCCTAAAAATTTTTGAATCTGAAACTTTTTTCAATTCTTCCTTACTCATAGCTCGCCAAGAATTGAACTGTCTCACGATACAATTTTCACATCTGCTTTCCATGACTTTAAATGGTTTATACCTGATTATACAAAGATATTCTCAACATATTGAACAGAACCTGATAATTATCATATTCTAGGAATTCATCGCTCCTCACCTTTGTCAAAGGTATAAGCAGATGTAATTATGGTAAGTAACAAATGTTACCATTGCGGTGATGATTGTGGCAAGGATATCATCGAATTCGATGAAAAAAACTTCTGTTGCCATGGATGTAAAACGGTCTATGAGATTTTCTCTAGTAACGATTTGTCCTATTATTATGACCTACAATCAGCTGCTGGAGCCACTCCTAAATCGGTTGAAGGGAAATATGATTTTCTAGAGACACCTTCCATTGTTGAAAAACTCACCGAATTTAACGATGGGAATATACAGATAGTCAATCTGTATATTCCACATATTCATTGTAGTTCTTGTATTTGGGTTTTGGAAAATCTGAACAAACTGAATCCATTTGTCAGTAATTCTCAAGTCGATTTTCCTAAGAAAACGGTTCGAATCACATATAACAATAGCAACCTTTCACTAAAAGAATTAGTACTACTTCTAACCCGAATAGGATACGATCCTTATATTTCATTAAACGATTACGACAAAAAAAAGAAACCTGTAGACCACAGTTTGATTTACAAGCTAGGAGTTGCAGGTTTTGCTTTTGGTAACGTAATGTTCCTTTCTTTTCCTGATTATTTTGATTTGTCCTCAAGTTCAACATCTGGTGGAGAATTTTGGCTCAATCAGTATGAGCGTATTTTTCGTTGGCTCATGTTTTCTTTTTCACTTCCAGTTGTTTTTTACGCCGGAAGGGATTACTTCATTTCCGCTTATAAGGGACTTAGCTCTAACATATTGAATATTGATGTACCGATCGCCTTAGGAATTGTAGTACTATTTCTCAGAAGTACTCTGGATATCATCTTCGAATGGGGCCCTGGATTTTTCGATTCCCTAACGGGACTGATATTCTTCTTGCTATTGGGCAGATTTTTTCAACAAAAAACCTATTCCTTTCTTTCTTTCGAGCGGGATTACAAATCGTACTTCCCGATTGCGGTTACCAGGATAACCTCAGAAGGAAAAGAAGAAACTGTTCAGGTTCACGATATTAGAAAAGGAGACCAGCTATTGATTCGCAACGAGGAGTTGATTCCTGTTGATGGTATCTTACTAAGCTCAAATGGTCGAATCGACTATAGTTTTGTTAGTGGCGAATCAGAACCGGTTCGCAAGAAAGAGGGAGAGAAAGTATTTGCAGGTGGAAAACAACTCCATGGAGCAATTGAAATGATTGTTCAAAAAACAGTCTCTCAAAGTTATCTGACGCAATTATGGAGCAATTCGATTTTTCAACAAGATAAGGGCAGCAGATTTCAGACCCTAACAGATAGTATTGGCAAACGCTTCACAATCGCAGTCTTATCAATTGCCTCAATAGCAACTGCCTTCTGGCTCTACTATGACCCGAGTAAAGCCATGAACGTTTTTACAGCTGTATTGATTATTGCCTGCCCCTGCGCAATTTCGTTGGCGGCACCTTTCACATTGGGGAATATGCTACGCATTTTCGGACGCAAGAAGTTCTATCTAAAAGATACTCAAACCATTGAGCAATTAGCGCAAATCGATACTGCGATTTTTGATAAAACGGGAACAATCACCACTTCCCAAAAAAGTGTGGCTACCTATGAAGGCATGCCCTTGACAGCAGCAGAAGAGTCACTCCTTAAAAATACGATTCGCGCTTCAAATCATCCATTGAGCAGAGCCTTATATGATATACTTTCTGAACAGAATATCGTGACCTTGGACGAATACGAAGAACACCTAGGCAAAGGAGTTGAAGGTGTAAAGGATAGTAACCACATCAAAGTAGGTTCTGCCGATTTTGTCGGAGAGAATCTGTCCGAAGAAAATCTAAACACTTCCGTTCATATTAGCAATAATGACAACTACAAGGGAAAATTTGTCTTTCATAATGAATACCGAGATGGTGTTTCAGAGGTCTTTAACGCTATGTCGGATACCATGCAACTTGCCATATTGTCGGGTGACAATTCAGGAGAGAAAGCACGATTAGAAAAACTGTTGCCCAAACTGACACCACTCTATTTCAATCAAAAACCGGAACATAAATTAGAATTCATCAAATCCCTTCAAAAAAAAGACAAAAAAGTTTTGATGGTAGGCGACGGACTTAATGATGCAGGGGCCTTGGCTCAAAGTAATGTGGGCATAGCCATTTCAGAAAATGTAAACGTGTTTTCACCTGCATGTGACGGCATTTTGGACGCATCAAAATTCCAGCAATTATACGAATACATCCTTGCCTCAAAAAAGGCTATGGGAATAATAAAGCTCAGTTTTATCCTATCCCTATTATATAATCTTATTGGACTCTATTTCGCAGTCACGGGGCAATTAGAGCCCGTAATCGCTGCCATTTTAATGCCCTTGAGTTCAATAAGCGTAGTGGCATTTACAACAGTTATGACAAATTTAATTAGTCGAGAATTAAAATAAAAAAGAAGTGATGGAAAGAATAAAGCAAAACAGTTTATTGAAAATATCCATCGGTATTGTATACCTCTGGTTCGGAGCCTTAAAATTTTTTCCTGAATTAAGCCCGGCTGAAGGTCTTGCAACAGATACCATCGGTGAACTAACCTTAGGTATCATCCCTGGAAATATTTCTATTATACTACTCGCCCTGATAGAGGTTACCATAGGTATTTGTTTCCTATTGAATATTCATATAATGAAAATCGCAATAGCGACACTTGCCCATCTGGCTTGCACCTTTGCACCATTATTCTTTTTCAGTGATATTTCTTTTAAGGGCTATCCAGTTTTTCTAACACTAGTAGGACAATACATCATTAAAAACTTAATAATAATTGCGGCTCTAATATCAATTATAAAGAAAAGAAGTTCCGAAATAAGGGATACAAAAACTATAGAAACTTAAAAAATGCAAAGCTGATAATTGTCATATTTCAAGAATGAATATCAGCATATTTTTACATCATAATTCTGATAGGTATGAGTGTTATTTATGTGTTATTGACCATTAGCATTATCGTTGCGGTCATCTTTTTCATAGCATTTATTTTTTCGGTTAAGAATGGACAATATGATGATTCATATACGCCATCTGTGCGCATGCTTTTTGAAGATGAGCTGGTGACCAAAACAACTTCAGAAGAAATTGAAATTAATAAAAATCCAACTAAATATGAATAACTATGGAAGTACAACAGTTCTATTACGATAATAAAATCGTTAAAAACTTCCTCTATGCAACAATGCTCTGGGGAATTGTAGGGATGTCAGTGGGGCTCTTATTAGCCTTTATGTTTATGTTTCCAAACTTGACCGATGGTATTTCTTGGTTGAGTTTTGGTCGCTTAAGGCCCTTACATACGAACGCGGTAATTTTCGCCTTCGTGGGGAATGCAATTTTCGCGGGGGTATACTACTCTACCCAACGACTGCTAAAAGCTCGAATGTTCAGTGATATTCTAAGCAAATTTAATTTTTGGGGTTGGCAAGCGATCATTGTTGCGGCGGCAATTACCCTACCATTGGGTTACACTACATCAAAGGAATATGCCGAATTAGAATGGCCTATTGATATCGCCATTGCCCTAGTATGGGTTGCTTTTGGTGTAAACCTAATAGGAACCATGATTAAGAGAAGACAACGACATTTATATGTGGCCATCTGGTTTTATCTCGCAACTTTTGTGACGGTTGCCGTACTGCATATTTTCAATAGTTTAGAACTGCCCGTAAGTGCTTTAAAAAGCTATTCTGTTTACGCGGGCGTGCAAGATGCGCTAGTGCAATGGTGGTATGGTCATAATGCAGTAGCTTTCTTTTTGACCACCCCATTTTTAGGGTTGATGTATTACTTCGTACCTAAAGCAGCGAATAGGCCCATATATTCTTATAAACTATCGATTGTTCACTTCTGGTCCTTGATATTTATCTATATCTGGGCGGGACCTCATCATTTACTGTATTCTTCATTACCGGATTGGGCACAGAATTTAGGGGTTGCCTTCTCCGTAATGCTTATTGCTCCTTCTTGGGGAGGTATGATAAATGGACTGCTCACGCTTCGTGGAGCATGGGACAAAGTACGAACAGACCCAACTTTGAAATTCATGGTTGTCGCAATTACCGGTTACGGAATGGCAACCTTTGAAGGACCCATGTTATCCTTAAAAAACGTAAATGCCATCGCCCATTTTAGTGATTGGATTATTGCACACGTACATGTTGGTGCTTTAGCATGGAATGGCTTTTTAGCCTTCGGGATGATTTATTGGCTGGTGCCTAAAATGTTTAAAACAAGATTGGCATCTAGAGGTTTGGCCAACTTCCATTTCTGGATTGGCACCTTAGGAATTATTCTATACGCTTTACCGATGTATGTTGCAGGATTTACTCAGGCATTGATGTGGAAAGATTTTAATCCTGATGGTACTTTGGTATATGGAAATTTCCTGGAAACCATTAATGAGATTATGCCCATGTATTGGATGCGGGCAATAGGTGGTAGTATGTACATAATTGGTGCCTGTGTAATGGTTTACAATGTAATAGTTACTATTAGACAAGGAAGTAAGGTAGAAGATGAATTAGCTGAGGCTGCTGCACTAACACGGGTATCAAAAAAGAGAACAGCTGGGGAAACCTACCATACATGGTTGGAACGTAAGCCAGTACAATTGACTCTCCTGGCTACAGTAGCTATTTTGATAGGCGGTATTGTTCAGATTGTACCTACTATACTCGTGAAATCCAACATTCCAACCATAACCAGTGTCAAACCATACACACCTTTAGAACTTGAGGGTCGAGACCTTTACATTCGTGAGGGCTGTGTAGGGTGCCACTCTCAAATGATCCGCCCATTCCGAAGTGAGGTGGAACGTTACGGTGAATACGCAAAAGCTGGAGAGTTTGTCTACGACCATCCTTTCCTCTGGGGCAGTAAACGTACGGGGCCTGATTTATTAAGAGTTGGAGGCAAGTATTCGGATAACTGGCACTTAAACCATATGTATGACCCACAGAGTACGTCATCAGGTTCAATAATGCCAGCATATCAATGGTTGGTTCGAAATGAACATAATCGAGATGGAATACAGGGAAAAATGGAGGCTATGGTGTCCCTTGGAGTCCCCTATACTGAAGAAGACATTGCCAATGCAATGACCACGATGGATAAACAGGCAACGCAAATAGAAAAGAACCTATATACCGACCCTGATTTTGCCAAAAGTTATGAGGCGGATAAAAAATATGCTACTGAGAACGGTGAAGACTTTGTAGAAATGCGCAATAGAGAAATCGTTGCATTGATCGCATATCTGCAACGTTTGGGTACCGATATTAAAATTAAGGAAACAAACGAAACCATATCACAAAATTAAAAGTCATGCTAAAATTCGTAAAAGGTTATATGGAAAGTATAGAGGGCGTTGCCATCTATCCCATGATATCGTTAATAATATTCTTTGCCTTCTTTATGGTTTTAGGATGGTGGGTTTTTACCGCCTCAAAATCTTACATAAAAGAAGTTAGCGAACTGCCCTTAGATAAAGACAACCAACAAAATTTAGAAATATGAAAAATACAAGACCCTGGTGGCTATACATAGTTATTGTTTTTTTCCTTGTCTTCGGACTAATGGAATATTTCATTGACTCCGGTGACAAGCCAGCCATAGTAGAATATCCTATCACCCAATTTTTTCTCTTCGCGATGCTATTACTATTAATAGCAGTCGCCTTAATACTACAATCAGTAGAAAATATAACTTTTCTATCGATGTCCAAAGAGGCCCAAGAGCGCTATCTCCAAGCAAAATCCAAAGGTTGGGAGTGGAAATGGGGAAAACGTGTCTATCAAGGTATGCTTGGGTCAAAACCTATAGAGGCAGAAGGCGAAATTATTCTCGACCACAATTACGACGGTATTCGTGAACTGGACAATAAACTACCTCCTTGGTGGGTATATATGTTTTATGCCACAATAATTTTTGGGGTGGTGTATCTAATCCGATTCCATATCATGAACGACTACGACCAAGACTTGGAATATGAACAAGAAGTGGCTGCCGCCCAACTGGAAATAGAAGAATATAAGAAAACTGCTAAAGACCTGGTCGATGTAAACACTGTGGAACTTTTTACGGAAGCATCCGATATCAATGCTGGTAAGACTATTTTCGAAGCCAATTGTGTTGCATGTCATATGGCAGATGGTGGGGGCGGAATTGGCCCTAACCTTACGGATAACCATTGGATCTTAGGTGGAGGAATCAAAAACGTTTTTAATACGGTATCTGAAGGTGGACGTGACGGTAAAGGTATGGTTGCCTGGAAGCAGATTTTAAAACCAGTAGAAATGGCTCAGGTCTCAAGTTATATTTTGACCGAAATCAATGGAAAAACCCCGGCAAATCCAAAAGCTGCTGAAGGTGATATATGGGTAAATCCTGATGCTCCTGAAACCAAAATGCCTGAGGTGGAAAAAGATTCAACAGTGATTGTCAGTGATTCAACGACAGTAGCTGTGAACTGATACACAGGTGAAGCCACCTCCTCATCTGAGGGGAGGTGGTTTCAATCCTAACGAAGATGGTGGAGGGGTTGATCAGGCCATACTAAACATAGAGTTAATATTGAACAGATTTCCACCTTTGCGGGAATAAAAAATAGGAGCTTACTCAATGTCACAAGATCAAGAAAATTTTAGAGATTCCATCGGAACCATAAATGAAGAAGGCAAGCGTGCTTGGGTTTTTCCGAAAAAACCTAGTGGAAAATGGTATGACTACCGCAAATACGTTAGCTACTTTTTATTAGTTTTCCTACTCG
>CAZTLZ010000154.1:6471-8226 GCA_964614665.1 uncultured Maribacter sp. | reverse complement strand
TAGGGCAGTAGCTGCCGCCAATGGTAAAAACCCGCTATGGATCGTGATTCCGTGTCATCGTGTGATTGGCAGTGATGGTTCTTTGACCGGTTATGCAGGCGGATTGCATCGAAAAAAGTGGTTGCTGGAGCATGAATCTCCGGTGAAACAACAAAGTCTATTTTAATCTCTGAACCATAAATATACAACTCAGTTTTTCTTTAGAAAATAAGTTGGTACAAAAGGCAATTCGATATGCTTGATTAATTCTCCTTCAAATGAAACGACAAGCATTCCTCCCTCAAGTTTGTTTGGATTATTCAAATTAGCATAGCCCATAAGGTATGACCGGCTTTTCTCATCGATTCCCTGAGAAATTAATTGTATACTCTGTCCATTCTGGTTTTCAACATCATGTACTATGCGCTCCATATCCACAAGGGTTTCAACATCAGTGTTGAGATTAAAAGATGCTGGGCCAAATCGTACCTGAGCTGGTTGAACATACAAACTATAATAAAAAAACTTTTGCCCAATTAGGCGAGCTGTTAAGATTCCTGGATCAAAATAGCGCGTTAGAGAGAAATCAACCATATCTCTAGGTTCAAAAGAACCTGAATCGTAAATGGTATAGCTGTAATTTTCTCCTCGATTACTTTTTAGAATAACCACATCTCCTAAGTCATCAATAAAAATATTTGGCACTAGAGCTCCAAAGTCTAATCGGCTTACTATGACATTGGTATCAGTATCAACAACGGCAACCTTGTACTCATTAGAACTGTCTCGGTAGGTAAGCAATAGCTTCCCTTTATGATAAATGGGCTGATAAGAGGTTTGGATGGCATCTTCGATTATCAGCTCAGTTTGCAATCCTGAACCAACATCAATGGTAAGTACACCAAAATTAGAGGTCCCTTGCGGTTTGAAAAATCCTAGGTAAATTTTTTGTTCATCGTTTGTTCCCCACAAGATATTACGTTCATCATTTTCTAAATAAAAATTTGTCCTCACGGAGCTTTCACCGGTTTCAATATTTTTTTGAATTAGTGAAAAATTTCCAGAATTGAATGTGAAAAAAGACAATACTTTTCCCTCTTGACGCAGTGTAACGAATGAGCTACTTAAACCAAGTTCTTGGGTTAGGTCAGATTGTTCTTTCGTATCGTTTAAAGAGTTGTAGTTATACTGATATACCCTCTCCGAATCTTCGCCAATCAAAATGACATCAATGTCGGCTTCATTTGCAGGATCAATATCCAGGGCGTCATTTTTTGAGCAGGAAAAAATCACCAGAATTATTAGGGCACAGATGCCCTCAAAACCTATTTTCATTGCGCTTTTTCCTAAAAATAAGCATTCCCATTATGAAATTCGAAGTTCATTGCGTTAAAAATATTATGAGAGACCATTTGGCATTTCAAACACCTTCTCTTAACCATATTAAATGGAACTTTTGGTAATCAAGAATAAGCAATCAACAAACTAAGTAGTCTTTTGACCAATACAAGACCTGAAAGATTCTAATAAATTGTGCATTTCATCGATGAAACCATTTACTTACTACATTTTTATTGGTCTTAAACTACCTCTCATCAGGACTAAAACAAACCAGTAAGTTGGTACTTGATAATGCTACTAGCAAAGACCATATATTAAAATATCACTGTTAACAGGACACTCTTCTAGCTTTCCCATGGCTATATTTCATTAGAAATTCTTAAAAAAATTTCTTCGCCTACAGATATTTCTGAAATAACCCAAAAGCCAACCATT
>CAZTLZ010000154.1:0-6371 GCA_964614665.1 uncultured Maribacter sp. | reverse complement strand
AAAGATTCTATAGGCATCATTTGACAAAGCCGTGCACAGCATTACTGCCAAAATAAAGACCTATTGTGACAAGCATGAGTTAATTACAAGTAATAGCACTCAATTCAGAATTGGACGTAGCTTCTTGTAGTGTATTTGATTCGTTAAAGAGAACAAATTTATCAATGGCATGGCCTGAAGATCTAGCCGAAATTTCCATTAGGTAAATTCCCGGGGTCTCAAAAACTATAAAAATCTCATGACCATTGTTATCATACGTTAGCGCATTCCATTTAAAATCCAAATCACTGCCGCTCCGGTAAACCTTAAACCACCCATCTTTCGTGGCTCCTTCGGGATTTGGCGTTTTTCCCGAATCCTTTGGGTAAACTATACTATTGCCGTTTTTAGCGTAAAAATTGTCTGCATTACCAAAACGTAACCAGGTATCATTGTGATCCGTGCTATTGCCTCCTATTTTAACGGCAGATTTCCAGACGAACCGATAGGTACCACTATTCGTGATTTTTAGATTAAAAGTAGCTGATCCGGTGCCAGGTTCATGTAGTTGCTGTGAGCCTTCCCAAACCATGTAACCTTTTCCTGAAAAACTATTTCCCTTACTTTTCATGGACCAATCATCGGCAAATTTGGCTTTTTCAAATTCCGCACTGATTAATCCGTCTTTTTCATTGAAAATGAAGTCGGTTGTGTTAGCGCATGGTGTTGATTCCTCCTCAGACACCATTTCAGCATTCTGTTCGTCAACAATTTTATCTTCTTTACTACAAGAGCTTATACATACAATAGAAGAAAGTGTCAGTAATACAAATAAGATAGAAGAAGGTATGATATGTGTTGCCGACGTGTTCATATAGGTCTAAGATTTAAGGGGTTGTATCAAAAACGTGAGGTTCGGCCCCATATTGGGTTAAACTCAACTATTTCGACGAATTACAACTTGTTGTACTATTTTTGTAGGAAAAAACACTTTTTTGATAATCCATGCGGTCATTTCTTTATATTTAATGGCCCCAATTCACGAGCAAAAAAATCATGTTAAGTCGAATTAATTTAGAGCATATTTTATTTTTAGACATTGAAACAGTGCCTGAAAATGAGAACTTTGACGAACTCGATGGCGAAAAAAAAGAGCTATGGGATCAAAAATCAAAGTACCAACGCAAAGACGAATTCACCGCAGAGGAATTTTATGACCGGGCCGGTATTTGGGCAGAATTTGGAAAGATAATTTGTATTTCCGTAGGCTATTTTAATTTCAAAGGTGATATCAGAACCTTTCGAACGACTACTTTTCATGGCGACGAGATTACGCTTCTAAAAAAATTCAAAAATCTCTTACTTTCTCATTTCAGCACTGCAAAACATGTTCTATGTGGTCATAATGCCAAAGAATTTGATTTTCCATATATCGCAAGACGGATGATTATTCACGGTATTGAATTACCCTATAAACTAAATCTTTTTGGCAAGAAACCATGGGAAATTCCACATTTAGATACAATGGAGCTATGGAAATTTGGGGATTACAAGCACTTTACTTCCTTGAAGTTGTTGGCAAATATTTTGGGCATTCCATCGCCCAAGCAAGATATTGACGGGAGTAAAGTAAGACAGGTATTTTATGAAGACAAAGATTTAAATCGCATAATTACCTATTGCGAACTTGATGTGGTTACTACGGCCCAAGTTTTTCTTCGTCTTCGGAATGATGATCTTTTAGATGCAAATGAAATCAAGAAAGTATAGTCTTAATCATTATACTTCAATTGAATATATACTGGAAAATGGTCACTATATCCCCCGATGTATTTTCGACCGACATATGTGCGGTAGGGGGTTCCTTTGTATTTTCCTTTGAACTCGGTTAAGAAGTTTTCGTCAAAAATATTTGCATGTGCAAAACTATGAGTCCCTTTTTCGTAATTCAAAAAGTTATGGGAAACCATAATTTGGTCAAATAACATCCAAGATCTCTTATAATTAGCACTACCACGATCAGGGGTAAGTAGTTTTTCCATTGGATTGTACAAACGCTCTGATTTCATCAGTGTCTTTATACTTTCCGATTCAGGACCATCATTGAAATCACCCATAACAATATAGTTGGGCTCTGCATCCTCTAACTCTACCTTAGTCATGTAAGTCCTAATGGTTTCAGCGGCTTTAACTCGTTTATAGCTGGTTTCCATTGAACCATCTCTTCGTGAGGGCCAGTGATTCACAAAAATATGAATCAATTCACCATTCAGTTTTCCTTTTACATATAGAATATCACGGGTAGTATCCCTAACTCCATTTTCTTCATAAATCAATAGGGTAATAGGGTCAGAGTAAAGTACTTCAAAATAATCTTTATGATAAATAAGCGCCGTATCTATTCCTCGCTCATCAGGTGAATCATAGTGAACAAATCCATAATTCACATCGCCTAGCGGTTCGGAATCGATTAAATCTTGAACCACATTTGCGTTTTCTACTTCGGCAACACCCATTAAAACCGGAAAATTTGTAGTGGATTCATTGCCTAGTTCGGAAATGGTCTTGGCCAACTTATATAATTTTTTCCTATAACGTTTGTTCGACCATTTTTTAGCTCCCTTCGGGGTAAAATCATCGTCCATGGTTTCGGGATCGTCAATGGTATCGAAAAGGTTTTCCAAATTATAAAAACCTATCGAATAGACATCCTTGTTCTTTTTTTTGAAAAACGAAAACTTCATGGATATTTCTTATTGGGGAAGCGAATTTACAAAAATAGCTAGTGTTCTATTGCTTAATTTTGCACTTTCAAAGAATTCATGTTAGAAAGAAAATCCATAGCGTACGAAAAAGCGGTTTTGATAGGAGTCATTAACCGGGACCAGAACGAGGAAAAAGTGAATGAGTTTCTCGACGAACTCGAATTTTTGACATATACCGCTGGTGGTGAGGTTTATAAGCGCTTTATACAGCGTATGGATGTACCTAACCCTAAAACGTTAATTGGTAGTGGGAAAATGAAAGAAGTTGAAGCTTATGTAGATGAACATGAAATCGGTTCGGTAATTTTCGATGATGAACTCTCCCCTGCCCAACAGCGAAACATTGAAAAACAATTACGATGTAAAATTATAGATCGCACCAGTCTCATACTCGATATTTTTGCACAACGTGCACAAACCAGTTACGCAAGAACCCAAGTTGAATTGGCACAATACGAATTTCTACTGCCTAGATTAACAGGTCTATGGACACACCTTGAGCGTCAAAAAGGAGGTATCGGAATGCGTGGCCCTGGTGAAACCGAAATTGAAACGGATAGACGTATCGTAAGAGACCGTATTTCGTTATTGAAAAAGAAACTGGTCAAAATAGACCGCCAAATGGAAACACAGCGTGGTAATCGCGGTGCACTGGTTCGGGTCGCTCTGGTAGGATATACCAATGTGGGTAAGTCTACCCTAATGAACGTAATTAGCAAAAGTGAGGTCTTTGCAGAAAACAAGCTCTTTGCGACCTTAGATACTACCGTACGAAAAGTGGTTATTGGCAATTTGCCTTTTCTTCTTAGTGATACTGTAGGTTTTATTCGAAAATTGCCTACACAATTGGTCGAAAGTTTCAAAAGTACTTTGGATGAGGTTCGGGAAGCTGACTTATTATTACATGTTGTTGACATATCGCATCCTCAATTCGAGGAACAAATAGAGTCGGTCAATAAAATTCTCGGGGAAATCAAAAGTTCTGATAAGAAGAGTATTATGGTCTTTAACAAAATCGACCAATATCAATATGAAACTATCGACGAAGATGATTTGGTGACAGAGAAATCAGGAAGACATTTTACTATGGAAGAATGGAAGAAAACCTGGATGGATAAGCTTGGAGATCGTGTACTCTTTATTTCGGCTTTGAACAAAGAGAATTTAGACGAGTTTCGCAAACGGGTCTACAGCGAAGTACGAGACATTCATGTTACCCGCTTTCCTTACAATAACTTTCTTTACCCAGAGCATTTGGATCAATATTAACCCCCCTTTTTTGAGATTATTAGTGCCGTTCGTCGAAGAAATAAAACCGTTCGTATTTTTCACAACACTGTGAACCTACTTCACAACATAATTTTATAGAAAACGATATACCATCATATCTTTACATCGTAATTAAGTGATAGTCTTGACCCCAAATCAAATCTTGAACTTAACTGAATAACTAAAAGTTTTGTTTCTCCCCAAATCGAAACATGACCTACAAAGTTTAAAGAATACCAAACCAAATTAACCCAAACCTACTTTGATAAGAAACCCTCCTTTACGGAGGGTTTCCTATTTGGTTGTTCATCTTTGTTTTTGCTTCAATCCCTAAGTAGGCATCTTTACTACGCAACCTTTCCAACTAATTATAATCCTAAACACCCGATATACTTAGTGGTTATTGAATTTTTCACTTTGACACACTACAAAGGCCATCTTGAACATGAAAATTTGATACGCCATTGGTATTTCGTCGACACTGTAAAACGGTTCATCCGACACACAACATTATTATACTCGTTTACAACAATAATTTAGAAATCCTTCAAATCGAGCATATCTTTACATTGTAATTAAGTGATAGTCTTGACCCCAAATCATAGCTTGAACTTTATCCAAACAAATTCTTTTCCCCAAAAAAGAACTTGACCTAAAAAATTACCGATTATCATCGGACCCCGAATCCTACGATACCTACTTAACTTAAAAAACCCTAGCAAAAAGGCTAGGGTTTTTTTATGGATTCTACTGAATGTGTGCAGTTCATCGATGAAACCACATGTTTTAACCTATTTCACAACAACTTTCACCTCGTTCACAACAAAAGTTTAGCATTGTTGAATGCCTCGGCTACATTCGTTTTGTATTTGAGATTTAGTGTTTGTCCCAATGGAAACAATAATCTTAGCCGAAAATCTATATTATTTGATTTTTTGACTAACAACCAAATTTAATGAATCCTACTTAACAAAAACGTCCCGCAAATGCGGGACGTTTTATTTTATTAGGCACTCGTAACGGTTCCGCTACAAAGAGTAGTTGAGACCAAATAACCAGTAGCTCTGCGTCGCATTATCAACATCACCAATTGCAAGGTTGGCAGGAGCTCCTGGCTGTGCCAGTGCATTTGCAAAAGCTTCTTGCCTGTTACCCCTAAGTCCAAATTCAAAACCTAGGCCAATGCCTTTCCAAAGGGTGTATCCAAATGAGTTAATCCATGTCCAGTTTGATAAATCACCACTCTTGTAACTCTGAAAGGTAGAAAAGTTTGTTTTGAAATTAACGGCTCCGATTTGTCTTGTATAATCTACAAGAATCTTGGCCCCAGTAGAAGACTCATATGCCGCATCATCCTTCGCAAAAACAAAGTTATAGTTCAATGGATGAATCACAACCACCATATCAGTAATAGGAGTCCATGTAGCCCCTAAACCTGCATCCAAATAACCAGGGTCATTAAAATTATTGATAACCGAAGTCCGATATTCACCAAGGGCCGAGATGGCAAATTTATCACTTAACTTATAACCATAAAGAGATGTAATATTGAAGACGTCAGTTGTACTGTTAAAACTATCATCATCAGTATCGATATCTTTATTATCGATTTTCACCCACTGTGCATTGATGTTTCCTGAATTTTTCCAGAAAAATTTATCTCTGTCCAAATTCGCAAATCCGTTTAGAGTTATCCCTATATTACCTGCAGAGTTGTTGGGGGTTCCTTGTTGATACCAATTCTTTGACCCTGAGAGATTGGCCCCAATGGTACCGAAGATTCCTTTTCTCCAGCCAGGCAAAGCATCTATTTCACTTTGTATCGCATCAATTCTTGCTTGAATCGCGGCAATTGAATCGTTTTTAGGACCCAGTTGCGATTTTAAATTATCAGCCTTTTGCATATCATCTTGCGCAAAGCTTAACGTGGCCGTAAAAATCGCTACAGCCGCAAAAAGTAATTTTTTCATAATGTTTAGTGTTTAATAAATTTTGTGTGGCAAAAGTAAGAATTGTTAAGAAAATTAAACGAGAAGGGCATCAATTCTTCTTGTATAGCGGTACTGATGAACATGCCTCACCGTACATAACGCTCTTAGCTACAGTTTGTATTTTAGAAGTAACCCACACATAAGCATTTGGTGGGACAGGTTTATTACTGCAGCCTTTTATGATGACAGGTTTGTCTATAAACGGGGTAATATCCAAGTTTTCAATTGTGTCTTGATAGAGTGATGTTTCCAGTTGTTGGAGATTGCCAACGATAACCCTTTTAGCAAAGGGCTGTAACTTGGAAGCTATTAACATATTTGCCCATCCTGGAATAATGGCATCCGTGGAACAAGTTAATGCTATGAA